>JAQSYE010000051.1 GCA_029256305.1 Lacrimispora sp.
CGTACCAGCCCTTTCCTTCCTCATAATCCACCTCAAACATATGATCCGTAAATATGGTACCAAATGTCAAAGGATTTTCTTCGCCTGGTTTTTCTTTCGAGCAAGCGGTTCTCTCAATTCTTATAGTCTGCATGTTATACTCTTCCTTTCCCATACCGGCATATCGTCAGCTTTTATAATTTGTTTATCATTATCTTCCAAAACGTAGCTGATGTCAAGAATTTTCAGCTTGTTTTAATCTGCCGAAATGGAATCAAATCCATAACTACTGGTTATATAACGGGGGAATTCCATTCTTACGGTCTTCATCGGGTTCACAGTCTGGCAGATTACTAAGTCTCCTGCCAAAGTCAGAAGCATTCCGGCATCCTCATCAGTCAGTCCAACCTTCTCTTTCAAAAAGTCATACATCTGTCTGACCGCTTTTCTCCATGCAGCCTCTACCTGGTCTGCGGAAGCAATTGCAATCAGCTTGTCACCGGTTTCAATCATGGGATATGGGACACAGTTTTTATTTTTCACCACATCCACCCTCAGGATTGCCTTTCCTTCTATCTCCAGACCGCAGTCTTCCACCTCTCCATCACCCATGATTCCATGAAAATCACCCAGTGATAAAAGTGCTCCCTCGGCAAAAACCGGAAGGTAAAGAGTAACCCCTTTTCTGATCTGTGTACAGTCCATATTCCCGCCGTGATCCATGGGAGTAATTGTGGAGACACCTTCTCCGCCAGGAGCCACTCCAATCACCCCAATCATCGGGGTAAGGGGCAGTTTCAGCTGTTCACTGTAATGAGCGAATCCATTCGCTACGGGAATGCGCTTTAGTACTTTTCTTTGAAAAAGCTCCTTCTCACTGCCGCTTCCCGGTCCCAGCATAACCACCCCAACAGGTCCCAGTATGATATCCAGGATATCAATCTTTAACATATCCCCAGGCATTGCACCCTCGATATAAAGTGGTCCAGTAGCCGGGTTGCCGGGCTTTCGCACTACATTTTCAAAGGTCGCCTCCTGAGGAAGAAACTGGTTGGTAAAACAATCATAGGTCTCAAATGCCACTATCTCCCCCGCGCAGATTCGTTCACAGGGCGGATTGTCCTTGGATAATATGTGAGTAATATAATTTCTGGTTATAGTTTTCATTTTTTTAATCCTTTCCGGGGCATGGCCTTCCCACTAAGTTCTGGCCATACCGTAACCAGCATAGTAATAAAACAGGCACCTCCCCCGATCAAATTAGAAATTGGTTCTGCCATAAGAACCCCACTTTCTCCGTTCCCCAGAATGACAGGAAGAAAAAGGATCAGAGGAATGACGATTACAACTTTTCTGAAAATGGAAAAAAATACCGCCCGCCTGGCCTTTCCAAGAGCTACGAAAACAGATTGTCCGGCAAACTGAAGAGACATAAGAAAGAATCCAAAATAATAAATACGCATGGAAGGAACTCCTGCTTCCAGAAGTTCTCCATCCTGATTGAAAATTCGAATAAAAAATTCCGGAAAGCTGTGGACAAGTACCCACATGACCGTTGTGTATACAATAGCCACCAATGATATGAATTTTATGGCCTTCTTCACCCGTTTGTATTCACCAGCGCCATAATTATACCCCATAACTGGCTGCGAACCATTGGTCAGTCCCTGTACCGGCATGGAAATTACTTCCCTGACAGAATTAATCACTGTCATAATTCCTACATATAGATCACCACCATAATGCTGAAGAGAGGCATTGTACATGATCTGCACCAGACTGTTGGTTATGGACATGGTAAAGCCGGACATCCCAAGGGCTGTAATCGATTTAACCCGGTCTTTTCTTAATTGCAGAGCAGAAAGTTTCAGCTTTAGTATGGCCTTTTTCCCTCTTAAAAACAGTACAATCCAAAGTGCTGAGAGAAACTGGGATATTATTGTCGCAAGAGCAGCCCCTCTTACTCCCATATCCAGGGCAAAAATAAAGATGGGGTCCAGCACAATATTGGCTACCGCCCCAACCAGAACCGTTATCATCCCTATGGTTCCAAACCCCTGAGCATTAATAAAGCTGTTCATCCCAAGTCCGATCATTACAAAAATACTGCCAAGAAGATAGATGCTGATATACTGATCTGCAAACAGATATGTCTTATCACTGGCACCAAAAAGATACAGCATGGGCTTTTTAAAGGTCAGACCTAAAGCAGTAAGAATAATTCCAAATATAATGAGCAGGACAAAGGAGTTTCCCATAATTTTTTCCGCTTCTTCTTCATTCCCCCGCCCTCTTTCAATGGAACACAAAGGTGCCCCTCCCATTCCGAACAAGTTGGCAAAAGCAATTACCATAGAAATGATAGGAAGACAGAGCCCCAGGCCGGTCAAAGCCAGGGTTGAATTCTCAGGAATCCTACCTATGTAAATTCTGTCGATGATATTATAAAGTACATTAATTAGCTGGGCAAGAGTCATAGGAACTGCCAATTTTAGTATATTCCCTATAATATTGCCCTTTGAAAAGTCATTTTTTGTATCAGCCATCCGTCCCCCACCATTTATTTAAATTATGCTCCCAATACCGCACTTTCTTAATCATAACATGAATATTTCCATTTTGCATCCAGTTTTTAAATCCGATGGAAATTGACGCCGGCCCTGCACTGGTTAGAACGCAGGCTCGCCAGACTCGCCTAAAAAGGCCGGTTCCTGTTAATGGAACCGGCCGGAATATACTAAAAAAGCTTACATAAGAGATTGATATAACCGGACAATATCTTCCAGGCTGGCTTCTTTTGGATTGCCGGGAGCACAGGCATCTGCTGCTGCAGATTCTGCTAAAAACTGAATATCTTCTTTTTTTACAATACTGGTTAAATCCACAGGAATGCCTACATCTGCAGAAAGTTTTTTAACTGCTGCAACTGCTGCCTTTCTGTATTCTTCCTGACTCATGGAATCTGCCCCATTCACTCCCATGGCTATTGCTATATCACGATACTTCTCTCCGGTTGCTTCCGCATTAAACTCCATGATCATAGGAAGAAGGATGGCATTTGCTACTCCATGAGGAGTATCGTAAACTGCCCCCAGTGCATGAGCCATAGAATGTACAATTCCAAGACCGCAGTTTGAAAATCCCATACCAGTCATATATTGTCCCAATGCCATACCCTCTCTGCCTTCGGGGGTATTGTCAACAGCACCTCTTAAACTTTTGCCAATCAGTTCTACCGCTTTCAAATTAAACATATCCGTAATCGGATTGGCTCCTTTTGTGATATAGCCTTCTATCGCGTGAGTCAGTGCATCCATACCGGTAGCTGCAGTCAGGCCTTTCGGCATGCTGGACATCATGTCCGGATCTACAATTGCAACAATCGGAATATCGTGAGGATCAACACATACAAATTTACGTTTTTTCTCCACATCAGTAATTACATAGTTGATGGTTACCTCTGCTGCTGTACCAGCCGTGGTGGGCACTGCAATGATGGGAACAGAGGGATTCTTTGTAGGCGCAACACCTTCTAAACTTCTTACATCTGCATATTCTGGATTTGCAATAATAATGCCGATTGCTTTGGAGGTGTCCATAGAGGAGCCGCCTCCAATTGCTATGATATAATCAGCGCCGGATTTTTTGTATGATTCTACACCGTTCTGAACATTCTCAATGGTAGGATTTGGCTTAATATTCGAATAAATTTCATACTCCAAACCGTTTTCTTCCAGTATTTTAGTCACTTTCGATGTAACCTGGAATTTAATCAAATCGGGATCTGATGCGACAAATGCTTTTTTAAATCCTCTTTTTGCCACTTCGCCAGGGATCTCTTGAATCGCACCTGCACCGTGATAAGATGTCTCATTTAAAATAATTCTGTTTGCCATGGTAATCTCTCCTTTTTTTCTCCCATAAAGGGAAGCCGTTTCGTGCTGTTATAATTTTAACAACTGTGCCTAAAAAAATAAAGTTACAGTTTTAGGTTTTTGTAACATATGTTACATCAGCCTCAAACTGTAACCTTGATTATGTGCATAAATACCATGTTTTAAACCAGTCTGGCTTCCGCGAAAACCGCAAACAGTTTAGGCGGCATCGCCTCGACCAGACTTTCAGCCATCTCCTTTGGTGTCTGTGGCATTCCGGAAAGGACCCATTTAACAGTCATATAAACGGATCCGCGGCAATACATCTCCAACAGAAACGAAATCTCATCCCCTAAAGGCTCCTTCCTTCTATGAATCAATAAATCCGTATAGAAGCCCATGATCAGTCCAAAATCATGTTCCTTTAATGAATTATAATCATCGGAGCGAAATGCACCGGTAAAGAATACAGACTCCTTTTGAATGAACTGGAACTTTTCATTCAGGCTCTGGCAGACAGTCTTGTCCACGCCGATCTGGGCAAATGATTCCAGCACCAGCTTATCAAAATACCAGTTTATCAAATCATACTTATCCTTAAAATTACGATAAAATGTCTGCCTTGTCATCTGACAGCCGTCAACTATATTCTGGACCGTTATTTTATCCACTGGTCTGGTCTTCATACAGTCTTTTATGGAATCAGCTAACCGGTATTTTGTCTTTTCACTCTTATTGGGATAATCAGCCATGTCCGCTCCTGTCGCGTATATTTGATTTCTATTCTATCACAGCAGGAGCTTTTTGTGAATATTGCCGATGCAATCTTATTAAGTAATTGGAGCAGGATTAAAAATACACAAATCATTATGGATATGGTATTTTTCTGCCCAGGTCTGTTTACGTCCACTGGCTACATCAATAATCTCCAGAAACAGCATTGTCCCGATTTCTTCAATGGTTGATTCTCCTGAGGCAATGGTCCCTGCATTTATATCAATTAAATCCTGCCACTGTGCTTTCATATCATTTCTGGAACAAACTTTGATGACAGGAGCGATTGCCAGACCATAGGGCGTTCCTCTTCCCGTCATGAATACCTGAAGCCCGATTCCGCTTGCCAGCTGGCAGGGGCCGCAGACAATATCACTTGCTGGCGTTGCAGCATAAATAAGTCCCTTTTTGCTGGGTTTTTCAGCAGGCGACAGCACTTCCACAATAGGAGAAGTTCCGGATTTTGCAATGGATCCCATGGCTTTTTCTACAATGTTTGCAAGTCCACCCTTTTTATTGCCAGGTGTTGGATTTGCACTGCGGTCAACCTCTCCTTCCTGGAGATAATGATCATACCATTTCATTTCACTGGCCAGTTTTTTTCCAACTTCTTCATTAACACACCGTTCCGCCAGAAGATAGACTCCGTCTCTGACTTCTGTCACCTCAGAAAACAACACGGTTGCTCCGCCTTTTACCAGCATATCGGATGCATAACCTGCTGCCGGATTGGCGGTAACTCCGGAAAATGCATCGCTTCCGCCACACTGCATTCCAATGAGTAAATCAGAAAGAGGGAGAGATACCCGTTTTCTTTGATTAAGAATCGCAAGCTTCTTTTCTGCCATCTCCATCAGAGATACGATCATATCTTCAAATCCCTCTTTTTCCTGAAGTATGATCACATTGTCCGTATTAATATCGGCAGAATCGCAGAGCATCTCTACCGTAAACTTTTCGCACCCCAATGCTACCACCATCAGCTGCCCGCCAAAATTAGGGTGCTTTGATAAATTTTTAAGAGCGCGGATTGGAACTTTTGCCTCAGGCGCGTTGATGGCAACTCCGCAGCCATAGGCATGATTAACTGGAACAATGTCGTCGACATTGGGGTATTTATGAAGCAGTTCCCGTTTCATTCGCTCCACCGCTACATTTAATACACCGGTCACACACTGAACCGTTGTGCTGATTCCCAGAATATTACGGGTTCCTGCAGGGCCTCCCCATGGGTTTACATACCCTTCCCATGTTGTAACCGGCGGTTCTGGTAAGTCTGTTACGAGATTGGTTGAAAACGCCATATGATCCACGTCCGGCGGCTCTGGAAGTTCCAGCATATATTCATTAATCCAGTCTCCCTTTTTCACAGCCTCTGTTGCATAGCCCAGCACAACACCATAGCGGATCACGGATCCTCCCTTTTCAATATCCTTAAGAGCAATCTTGTGAGCCTGGGGAATATCATGTCTTGCAGCGATACCATGCATGATTTCCTGCCCCGCTTTAATCTCATCGACTGCAATCGCAACATTATCCTCTTCCTTAATTTTAACAAACAGTGGTTTACTCATTCCTTACTGATCCTTTCCAAAGTGATATTACACAAAATTAATGTGACTTCTGTTTGTTTTTATTTTAAATACACGGAATGAATTTGTAAAATTAATACTTTTAATAATTCTCTAAATTTTTATTTGAGTAATTCTTGTACTCTTCCGCTCATTGGTCTATACTGACAGTACATAATTAATACAGGGGGAACTATGCTTGGATACCAAACAGATTGAATATATATTAAAGATTGCAGAGGAAAATAATATCACAAAAGCCGCAGAAAAGCTTTTTCTCACCCAGCCGGCCTTAAACCAGCAGCTTCTGCGTCTGGAAAAGGAACTGGGCACTCAGCTTTTTCACCGTTCAAGGACCAATTGGGGACCGACTCAGGCCGGGGAGATTTATCTTGAAAATGCCAGGAAAATGCTCCTGATCAAACAGGAGACCTACCGCACCATCGGCGATTTGGTCTCTGATAAAAAGGGTACGCTATCGGTTGGCCTCACACCAGGAAGAGGAATTGCCATGTTTTCCGCTGTCTATCCCAAATTTCATCAGAATTTCCCCGGCATTCACATCATTCCTATGGAACGCAGTGTGAAAAACCAACAGGAGTTGATTTTAAAAGGAGAACTGGATATTGGATTTCAGACATTATGTCCCAGCCAGCGCACCGGTGATGAATATATGGAATTGGGAAAAGAAGAGATTCTTCTCGCTCTTCCCAAAAAGCATCCTTTGAGCAGACTGGAAGAAGACAGCGCAGAGATTTATCCAGAACTGGATATCAAGACTTTGGCGGAGGACCCCTTTGTCCTAATGTACCAGGAGTCCACCATCCGCAATCTGGTTGACCGAATATTCCTGGAAGCGGATTTTACTCCGAACGTATTGTTCGAGACTTCCAGCACCAGTGCGATCATTACCATGATTCAGGCCGGCCTTTGCTGCGGCCTTATTCCCATGTCTTACCTCCAGGCAAAGCCGGAAGGGATTGCCTGCTTTTCTCTTCCCTCTCACCCCACATGGGATGTAGTGGCTTCTTACCGGAAAAACAGCTACTTAACCCGGGCAGCCAGATACTTTGTAAAGCTTGCCAGGGAATATTGGAGATATTAATCTTCATTTGAAAACTCAAACAGATTTAACCCCACCGTCTCATCTGCTCTTCTGCCAACTGTGCCGGGGATTTCTGTTACAATGATTTCCCCCGTGGCGCTGATCACTGCACGTCCAAGATGACCGCTGTGGCATTCTCCGTTATGGGGATTTCCAATTACTGCGTGAAGATGGAGATAAGGTTCTCCATCTTTTTCAGTAATGCTGCCCATAAGAGATCCAATTTCATAAAGTCCCTTGTACTCATGGCTGTAATACTCTTTTTTCTCTGTATCAAAAACTCCAAGCTGAACGGTACCTGCTGCACCCAGACCGTTTACAGATGCCAGCCTTATCTTTTCTTTTTTACAAAGTTGGATCAGACTGGTTAAAATCTCCTCCCCCTGATCCAGCCGTATGACAAATGTATGTTCAAACTTTCTGTATTCCATATGAATTCGCCTCCTGTTAATTAATCTACTTCCACTGTCTCCTGATTTTCTTTCACAAACATGATGCCAAATGCCAGTGCTAAAAGAATGCAGGAAAACCAGATTGTTTTTTCCGCAAACAAAGGCACCAGAAAACTGCCTGCTGCTGCACCAACAGCAAAAAACAGGATTACTCCATAATAGCGAAGGCATTTTTCAAGATTTTCCCTATCCTTCGTCTGATGGTACCGGTACAGCATTTCGGTGGCACTTCTTAGATTTCCGATACACATGGTGCTTGCAAAAGCACTGCCCTTCATCTTTCTAAAAGCCTCCACCTGCATGGCACAGACAAAGGACACAATAGCATTTGCAGCCAAATCAAAGGTCCGGGGCAAAAATCCCACCAACAGCAAAAGAACCATTTCCGCGATCACTATAATCTGCCGCCAGTGAATTCTTTCACTATCTCTATATTTTCCTCTGATTATCTCAGAAACATAGATTCCTGCAACAAATGCCAAAATAGGCACCAGATAGCTGAAAGCTGTCTTCCAGTTCCTATTCATAATACTATGGGCAAAAATAATAATATTCCCAGTCTGTGCATTGGCATATACCTTTCCTCTGTAAAAGTAGGTATATGCATCCTGTAAGCCACCGGATAATGTGAGAATTATTCCTGTTGACATCGCTTCCGACATCTGTCCCTCAACTTTTTTCCAGAGCATATTCCATCACCTGCCTTTTCAAAGCTTACTATAACACAACTTTTCCTGATTGAAAACATGGAGCAGTCGAAAGTGAGCAAAAAATCTGTAGTATCTGCTAAATACAACATAAAATTAGTAGATTTTATACTTTCTTTGCCTTATGCTTATGAAGCACGAAAATCCATTGACCAGAAGAGGAGATATACCATGTCAGAGAAAGCAACATTATCTGCCAAAGATGAAGAATTTCGTAATTTCGCACTTCATGCCAACATGTGGAAGGTGGTTCTCTATGTGGGAACACCACTGGCCCTTTATCAAAGTTTAAATCAGCTTTTCAAAATATTTGATTCCATGATGGCTGCCCATATTGGTGCTGCTTCCGTTTCCGCAGTTGCCTATCTTTCACAAATCAACTTAATGCTTTCTGCTCTTGGAGGAGGACTTGCCATTGGTTCCAGTTTAAAAATCAGTGAAGCATACGGTGCTGGAGATTTTACTCTTGTAAAAAAACGGGTCAGCAGCCTTTTTGCCATGTGCGGTTTATTAGGGGCGGTGATTCTTCTTATTCTAATACCCGCTGCCCCCCAGTTTCTTAAGTTTACCAAAACACCGGAAAGTTTTATTGCAGAAGGCACCCAGTATTTTCGCCTGGAGCTGATCGGCATGGTTATCAGTTTTTTTAACAACGTATATATTGCAATTGAAAGGGCCAGAGGAAATTCCCGCAGAATTCTCCACTTAAACATGGGTGTCATCGTAATTAAGCTTTCCTTAACTGCCTTATTTGTTTACGTGATGGGTTCCGGAATCAATATGATTTCCGTGGCTACCATCATTTCCCAGATCATTATCTTTGCAGCTGCAATCAAAAATTTAAATCAGAAGGACAATGCTTTTGGTTTCTCTCGTCACAGTATCAGTTTAAAAGCTGCTGTAATCACACCCATGATCGCGTTATCCATACCCGTTATCATTGAAAAGATTGCTTTTTCTCTTGGTAAAGTTGTGATTAATTCCATGAGTACGGTTTACAGTGCGCTGACTGTTGGAGCTCTTGGAATTTCAAATAACATAGGAGGAATAACCACCATGCCCCAAAACGGTTTCCAGGAGGGCGGTTCTGCCATTATCAGTCAGAATATGGGAGCTGGCAAGCCTGGACGTGCCATGAAGGCATTCGGATGTATCCTCATAATCAACGTTTTGCTGGGAGCTGTGTTAATGTCCTTATCTCTCATCTTTTTGGGGCAGATCAGCATAATTTTCGCTGGCGAAAACAGAGAATTCGCTGATATGATCGCATCGATTTACCGTTATGAAGCCTATGGTGCCATTCCTCTGGGAATTAATGCATCCGTTCTTGCACTGCTGTATGGATTTGGCAGAACAAAAATCACTCTGGCCATCAATTTCTGCCGGGTATTCGTATTTCGCGTTCCGGTTCTGTGGTATTTGCAAAACTATACAGAAATGGGAAGTTCCAGCGTTGGTGTGGTCATGGCTGTCAGCAATATCTGCACCGGATTATTCGCTCTGATCATCGGTTTTATCGAAATCCGCAGAGTCTGCCTTCAATATAATCTTACAACCAGTATCCTGCAGCCAAAGGCTGATTGATAATCGCCAAAAAAATCAGGGTGCCGCCTCTGTCCTTACGACATTAGGCAGCACCCTGATTCTTATTCCCACAATATGACTTCACTAAGAGCCAGTGATTCAGGAACCTTTATAATCCTCTGATTGGAGGATCCTTTAAACCGAAGCTTTAAATCCTTCTTTTCTTCTACAAACTTACCATCTACCAAAACATTAAGGCTGTCTAATATCCGGCTGGTCTCCGGAATACGATGAGCCATATCTCCAAGTATGTCTGCTTCAAAATCATATCCTGTATAGCACCAAATGGTTTTATCAGGAAACCGGCGGCGTACTTCTTCTACCAGAGGCAAAATGCCTTTCTGGTTTTCCGGATGCATGGGCTCCCCCCCTAAAAGGCTCAACCCTGCAATATAGCTGTGGTCCAGATAACTGATGATCTGATCCAGCGTATCTTTGGTAAATTCTCTTCCATAGTGAAAATCCCATGCCTCTGCATTAAAGCAGCCCTTACAGTAATGGGTGCAGCCGCTGACAAATAAGGACACTCTCACACCGGGCCCGTTGGCAACATCGGTGGGTTTTATTGTCGCATAGTACATGACAGCCTCCTAAAGATGTAGCACTCTGGATTTAATTTCTTTTGTCTTTCCTGTGTTCCAGAAATTTTCTCCTAAGTAACCGCAGGTTCTTCTTGTTACATTCATGCGGTTTTTATCTTTATTATGGCACTGGGGGCATTCCCACTCCATGTCCTCATTAATAATAATCTCTCCATCAAAACCGCACGCCTGACAATAGTCAGACTTGGTATTGAATTCAGCGTACTGAATGTTGTCATAAATAAATTGAACAATATCTTCCATTGCCTTTAAATTATGCTTCATATTAGGAACTTCCACGTAGGAAATGGATCCTCCGGAAGAAATCTTCTGGAACTGGCTCTCAAAATTAAATTTCGTGAATGCATCGATATGCTCTCTCACATCTACATGATAAGAGTTGGTATAATAACCCTTATCCGTCACATCAGGAATAATGCCATAGCGCTCTCTGTCAATCTTGGCAAAGCGGTAGCAAAGGGATTCTGCCGGAGTTCCGTAAAGGCCGAAACCAAGGCCTGTTTCTTCTTTCCATCTGTCTACGGTCTCCCGCATGTGGTTCATGATGCTAAGAGCAAACGCCTCACCCTCAGGTGTGGTGTGGCTGACCCCTTTCATGAGTCTTGTGGTCTCATACAAACCAATATATCCAAGGGAAATCGTGGAATAGCCGCCATGAAGCAGAGCATCGATGGTCTCTCCTTTTTTCAGTCTCGCAATGGCTCCATACTGCCAGTGAATCGGACTTACGTCAGAAACGGTTCCTTCCAGCGATTTGTGCCTGCACATCAGTGCTTCATAACAGAGATCTAACCGTTCCTCTAAAAGACTCCAGAAGGTTTTCTCATCCCCCTTTGCTATGATTCCAATCTGGGGAAGGTTTAAACTTACCACACCCTGATTAAATCTGCCCTCAAACTTATAGTCTCCGTTCTCGTCCTTCCAAGGAGCGAGGAAACTGCGGCAACCCATACAGCTGAACACATTGCCTTCATAGTATTCCCGCATCTTCTTTGCAGAAATATAGTCCGGATACATGCGCTTGGAGGAACACTCAACAGCAAGCTTTGTTATATAATCATATTTTCCGCCCTTTAAGCAGTTATTCTCATCAAGAACATAGATCAGCTTTGGAAATGCCGGTGTTACATAGACACCGGATTCATTCTTAATGCCTTCCAGTCTCTGGCGGAGAACTTCTTCCACTATCATGGCATTTTCTTCGATATATTCATCCTGATCATCCAGGCATAAAAACAATGTTACAAAGGGTGCCTGGCCATTGGTTGTCATCAGCGTATTGATCTGATACTGAATGGTCTGAACACCAGACTTTAATTCATCCCTTAAACGCATGGAAGCCATCTTCTCTGTCATCTCTTCCGACACAGAATCACCAAACTCCTCTTTGATCTGTTTCAGGAACTTATTGCTGCTTTTCCGCAGATATTTCCCAAGGTGACGGATATCCACAGACTGGCCCCCGTACTGATTGCTGGCAACAGCCGCGATAATCTGGGTCATAACGGTACATGCCACCTGAAAGCTCCTGGGGCTTTCAATCATCTTTTCATTCATCACAGTTCCGTGATCCAGCATGTCACCGATGTTGATCAGACAGCAGTTAAAAATCGGCTGTACAAAATAATCGGCATCGTGAAAGTGAATGGCTCCCTGTTCATGGGCAAGAGAAATACGTTCCGGCAGAAGCATTCTCTTTGTTAAATCTCTGGATACCTCTCCTGCAATGTAATCTCTCTGAGTCGATGCAAGAATGGTATTCTTATTGGAATTCTCCTCAGCCAGTTCTTTATTCTCATTCTTAATCAGTTTTAAAATAGATTCATCTGTTGTATTGGCCTTACGTAACAATGCTCTCTGGTAACGGTAAATGATATACTTTTTAGATAATGTATATTTATTGTTGTTTACAAGACCGCTTTCAATCATGTCCTGAATGGTTTCCACATTCATCACATCTTCTGAACAGCTTTCCACATAATCTAAAATGGCATTTATCATGTCTTCGCCGGCCTGCTCAGTAATCTCCACCTCAGCATTCGCTTTGCGAACCGCCTTGATGATCTTATCTCTGTCATACTCCACAATTCTGCCGTCGCGCTTTTGTACTTTTATCATTCCTGTCACCCTAACCTATTCTATATTTTGTATATTAATCTCAATTTACACTACATATAGTGCTTTTTAATTATACACCACCCAGAAAAAATGTAAAGGAGATTTTTGGAATTTTAGCGGATAAAGTTAGTCCAGACCTTCTCTTCTTTCTCTGGAAGGCTGATTCCCGCTGCCTTTCCAGCCTCAATGGATTTTAAAAGCCATGCCATATTTTTTCCCAGTGTTCTCATTGTGTAAAGACCTTCTAAATCCTGCTCCACATCCTCAGGAGTTCTTCCATGTACCATATTCCAATACGAAGAGGAAACCAAAGGCATCTGGGCAATGGTAAAATACTTATTTAAGGCATCAAGGGTTGCTGTCGTGCCCGCTCTCCTGGCAGAAGCGATGGCTGCGCCCGGTTTGTAAGCAAAATGATTCCCCCCTGCATAAAAGAGACGGTCAAGGAAGGAAAAAAGAGCTCCATTTGCAGATGCGTAATAAACCGGTGATCCTACGATAAGACCATCTGCCTCCTTCATCTTTTCAATAAATTCATTTACCGGATCATCCTCAAATACACAGGCACCGATTTTCATACATGCTCCGCATGCAATGCAACCATGAATGGCCTGATTGCCCAAATGAACCAGTTCCGTGTGGATTCCTCCTGCATGTAAAGCTCTTTCCACTTCAACAAGGGCACGGTTGGTGCAACCCTCTTTATGGGGACTTCCATTTAACAGTAATACTTTCATGACTCACCCTGTCCTTTCTTTAATCCAGCAGCCCCAGCAAATCTTCCTTCGTCAGATTGCTTAAGGAGACTGTACCCTCTGTGATAATCTGCTCTGCAAGATCCCGTTTGGATTCCTGCAATTTTAAAATATTCTCTTCGATTGTGCCTTTGGTGATCAGCTTAAATACCGTCACCTGTTTGTCCTGTCCGATTCTGTGAGCCCGGTCTGTCGCCTGATTCTGGGCTGCAACGTTCCACCATGGATCAAAATGAATCACCATATCTGCAGCGGTTAAATTAAGGCCGGTTCCTCCTGCTTTCAGGGAAATAAGAAATAATGGAATCTCATCATTTTTAAAGGAATTGACCCTACGAAGCCTTTCTTCCTTAGGAGTACCTCCGGTCAGCATATAGCAGGCAATCCCTTCTCCCTTAATCCTTTTTTCAATTATCTCAAGCATAGAGGTAAACTGGGAAAACAAAAGGATCTTATGTCCTCCCTCTACGCCATTTTTAATTAAGTCAATGCAGGTTTCAAGCTTTGCAGAATCTCCCTTATAATTTTCATAGCATAAATGGGGATCGCAGCAAATCTGACGAAGCCTTGTAAGTTCTGCCAGTATCTGTATGTTATCTCTGCCAGTTCTTCCTTCTCTGTTCTCCAGTTGTGTCTTTAAACGGTAGGCATTTGCTGTATATAACTCCTTTTGCTCCCTGTCAAAAGCGGAGTAAACCACAGTTTCCAGTTTGTCAGGCAGTTCCTTTAATACGTCTTTTTTCAACCTTCTTAAGATAAAAGGTCCGATCAGGCGGTGAAGACTCTCTAACACCCATCGTTCCTGATTCTTTACAATGGGCATTTCATATTCTTTCTTAAACTTCTGATAGTGGAAAAGGAAACCCGGCATCAGGAAATCAAAGATACTCCACAGCTCAGAAAGGCGATTTTCTATGGGGGTCCCGGTCAGTGCAAATCTGCAGACAGCATCAACCGATTTAACGGCTTTGGCACTCTGCGTGGCCGCATTCTTAATATACTGGGCTTCATCGATGATCTGGAACCGGAATGTTTTGCCTTCATAAAGGTCTATATCTCTTTTCAGCAAATCATAGGAAGTGACGACGACACTTCCTTTCTCTAAATTCTCTAACTGCTCTTCTCTCTCTGCTGCCGTGCCTGTGACCGTTTTAACATTCAAGACAGGTGCAAACAGATGAATCTCATTTTCCCAGTTATAGACAAGAGAGGCCGGACAGACGACAAGAAAATTGGCATCCGGATTCTTCTGCGCTTCATCAAGAATTAAAGTGATGACCTGAATGGTCTTGCCAAGTCCCATATCATCTGCTAGAATTCCACCGAATCCATATTTATCCAGAGTCTTAAGCCAGCGGTATCCAGTTTTTTGATACCCTCTGAGCACAGACCTTAAGGACTGGGGGATCTCGAAATCGCTGTCCTCCACGGATTTCATACCCCTCACAACCGCTTTGTACAACTGATCCCTGTATAATGTTATGCCGCTTTCTTCTTTAAAAAGACCATCCAGATAAAGAGCTCTGTATTTGGGAAGGCGGATTTTTTCGTTCTCCATCTCACCTGGATTCATCCCAAGCCCCTCAACCAGCTTTGCTATGGTAATCAGTCCATTATCTTCAAGATTTACAAACTCTCCGCTTCTTAGCCGGTAATACTTCTTTTTTCTGCTGTATTCAGATAAAAGCCTGGCTAAGTCCTGCCCGGTTAATTCACCTGCATCCACGTCCAGTTCAAGCCAGTTTCCCGCACTTTTTACACCGATAGAAATTTTAGGGGGCGGAAGCACCTTCAGCTTTTTAAATGACTCAGAAAAATAAACTTCTCCCACCGCCATGAATTCTCTTACGCCTTCTGTGAGAAGACGGTAAACGGCTTCCTCGTCATCCCTGATTGCCGGATAGTCCGATTCATATTCCCTGTATTTGAAATACCTGGTGATCAGCTGGCTGATGCGGAATTCGCCCGGAACATCCCTGCATACAGTTCTGGGCAGCTTCTCATCCTCAACCGGTTGAAAGGAATAGGTTCCGTAGGAAAGAGTAGGCCGTACAATCAGCTTACTGAGCCCATCACTGTCAAAATCAAACCGAGCCTTTAGTTCCTCTGGTTTAAACGACTCCAGATCAAGACTGCCTGAATCAATGGTACAGTAAGAGGATATCCTTTTTAAGACGCGTTCATAAAAAAGAGGCATATCCTTATTATTAATTACCATTTCACAATCCACGCCATAACCACTTATCATCTGATCTAAAAAAACACCCAGAGTCTCACTGCAGGGCCGGTCGCAACAATAAAGGTGTTTTAAATCTCCAAGGTACAGACGATTTTCCCCCTTAAGAGCTAAAAGTTTTCTGTCTATGGATACACGGACTCCGTCTCTTCCCTCACGGGCTGCCGTCACAGTCAGATCCGGATTGCGCCCAGAGATTTCAAGCTGTCTTTTCTCCCCTCTGTGATCCTCAAATTCCAGAGTATTGCCCTTCATAATCTGAAAAAACCGGTCACTTGCGGTTTTGCTTAAATTTAAATACCGCAGTACCGGACGTGCAGAAAAAGAACTCTTTTGCATCTGCTCATACTGTTCACAGTAGGCGTTAATGGCTTCCAATAAGAAATCTAAGAGTGGCCGGTTCTCCTTTACAAAGACTGACCGATTATGATAAAAAGCCAGATTTTTCCCATATTCCACATAGGTTCCATGTTCCATTGCATCTGCGAAGGCGGCTAAATCCTTAACAAGGTAAAGACGGTCCTTGCCCAGCTTTACTTCCAGTTTCGCCTCTCTGCGATTCACCAACACGGATACGGAAAGGGTAACCAGTTCTTCCTGTCCTTCACTCATAATTCTGGCAACTTCTCCATTGGTATACTCACGGATCATGGCTCTCGCCTGAGCAGATGTAGTAACCGGCTTTCCCTGATTACCTATTTCCTGTTCTTCATAGACTTTGAAAAGAGCCTTACAGTGGGGGCACATCCCCCGATAAGAATTCCCCTGAGCGCAGGAACAAGAGTAGTCAAATACCTGACTACCCTTGATATGAAGACTTGCTTTATATTCTTTTCCCTGATCTTCTACCAATGCCTTAACTCCAGTTTCGCCTTTCCAAAAAGCATTGGCAGTTATCTGCGATACTTTCATAACCCTCCACATCCGTTCCCGTTTACATTCGTTCCGGTGCCTCAATACCAAGTACTCCGATGCAGCCGTTAAGCACATCCTTTGCCAGGCAAATGAGACCGATCCATGAGGCCTGCTGTTCTTTATTCTCCTCTGAAATGATCTTTGTATCATGATAGAATCGATTAAATGAATTGGCTAATTCATAGACATACTGGCATATCTTATGAGGTGCCAGTTCCATGAACGAACTTTCTGCCACTTCATTGAATCTGGACAGCTGGAGCATTAGATCCTTTTCTGCATCTGAGAGAGCAGGAAGAATGGTCTCCTCACCTTGGTATTTATTCTCCAAAGCCTGGTACTTTGCCAGAATGGATTTGATACGCACAATGGTATAAAGGATGTATGGACCTGTATTTCCTTCAAAGGATACGAATCGATCCATATCAAAGATATAATCCTTAGCTGCCTGATTGGATAAGTCACCGTATTTTAAAGCTGCCATTCCCACGATTTTAGAGGTTTCTCTTGCTTCTTCTTCCAAAACAGTGCGGTTCTCTGCAATCTTTTCATAAGCAGCCTGACTAATGTCAGAAACCAGGGTTTCCAGACGCAGCACTCCGCCGTCTCTTGTCTTAAACGGCTTTCCGTCTTTCCCGTTCATGGTGCCAAATGCAAGGTGAGACATCTTTTTATCAGCATCTACAAAGCCGGCTTTTTTTGCCACACGGAACACCTGGGTAAAATGAAGTTCCTGACGTTTGTCTGTCACATAAATGTACCAGTCAGGCTTAATCTCTTTCTCTCTTTCAATGATGGTACCAAGATCTGAGGTAGCGTAAAGAGCTGCACCGTCTGACTTTCTTATAATACATGGTGGCAGTTCCTTGGAATCGCCTTCTAACGCTACATCTACAACAAGGGCACCCTGACTTTCGTAAGCAAGTCCTTTTTCGGTCAGTTCTTCTATGACTTGAGGAATATAAGGCTCCGCATCGCTTTCACCCTTCCACAAATCGAACACAACGTTAAGGCTGCCATAATTCATCTTTAAATCAGCAACGGAAACCTGGATAATATGCTTCCAGATAGCTCGATATGGACCATAGCCGTTCTGCAGCTTTAAGGTGGCTTCATGAGCTCTCCTGTTGAATTCTTCGTCCTCTTTGGATTTTAAACTAGCCGCTGGATAAATCTCCTCTAATTCCCCGATGGTAAACGGAGCCTGCGTTGGATATTCGCCCTCAAAAGTATGATCAAAATAGGGAAGGTGCGGTTTTCTGTCTCTTAATTCTTCTATAATCAGCCCCATCTGAAGACCCCAGTCTCCCAAATGTACATCACCGATTATGTTATGTCCCAGGAACCGGCCCATACGCTTAATGCTCTCTCCAATAACTGCAGAACGCAGATGTCCTACATGAAGGGGCTTTGCCACATTGGCGCCGCCGTAATCTACGACAATAGTCATGGGCTCTTTTGTTTTTTCGCAGCCGCACTGGTCCTCGCCTGCCATTTTATTCATATATTCTGCCAGATAACCAGCATCGATTTTTAAGTTAATAAACCCGGGCATTACAGCATCCACAGAAGTGAAAACGTAACTTCCGGCAAGTTTTGACACCACTTCCGATGCGATATCAAACGGTTTCTTTTTATAAGCTTTGGCTGCCGCCATGGCTCCGTTGCACTGGTACTCGCAAAGATCCGG
>JAQSYE010000052.1 GCA_029256305.1 Lacrimispora sp.
GAAGCTGGGCATGAAAAACTTATCCAAAGGTGTCAAAGTGGAACTGACAGAGGAACATGTTTCCGTAGATTTGTCCTTAAACATAAAATATGGTTACAGCATTCCAACCGTCAGTGAAAAAGTTCAGGAAAAGGTGCAGAACGCCATTGAGAACATGACTGGTCTTTCCGTTCTTGATGTGAACATCCGGATTGCAGGTGTTGCACTGGAAGAGAATAAATAAATTCATATTTTTGCAGCGGGGAACAACCGGTCAGACGGTGGGTCCCCGCTGTTTTTTTAGAGAAAAGATAAAATTATCCTTGTAATGATATAGGACTGGATTTATAATGGACAAAATTGTGAATCGAGAGATTCTTAAGGACAGGTGTTTTTAAATATGATAAATCGTAGAAACGGGGGCCGCTATTCACCGAATTTGCTGATTCTGGCAAGTCTTGTGATATTGGTAATTATCGGAATCTGCGTTTTAAATTTCTATTATTTTCATGAAGTGGAACAGAATCTGTTTCAGCAGACTCACAGAGATTTAAAGCAGGAGAATGATAAAGCACTGAATTATATTGAATCCATGATACAGACGAAGTTCGAATGGCTGGAATTGTTTGCGACTTACTGTGATCTGCCCGATGGTTCAGGCAATGAACAGTGGTGGGAGCAGGTACAGGATTACGAAAAAGAAGATTCCCGGTTTGGTGTTGCAGATGCTTCAGGAACTCTTTACTATGGGAATCGTGAAACCCAGGATATTTCTTCTTGTGACTATTTTAAGAAAGCATTAGACGGTGGAAAGAATGTATCCGGATTACTGAGAGGGTACTTTAAGGGTCTGGACAGTGTGGTTTTGGCCGTCCCCATTATCAGAGACGGCAGCGTGAAGGGCGTGGCATGTCTGGAATTGTCATCAGACAAGCTGAAACAGTATTTAAACGATACGGATTTAAGCCGCTACGGCGCCAATATGATATTTCAAAAAAATGGAGAGATTCTGATTTCCTGCGCAGCGTGCGAGCACCAGATTTCTCTGTTTGAAATGCTTAGAACAAGAAAATTTGGGCCTGGACAGACATTTGCTGAGATGGAAGCAGGAATTAACAAGGGTCTGTCCGGCTATATTACTTATTATGAAAATGATGACAGGCGTCTTCTTTATTATCAGTCTATGGGAATCAATGACTGGTATATGGCTACCTTTGTGGAGACGGAAGGATATGAGAATACGTTTCATAAAATCAAGTCTCTTTCTGCGAAATTCATTGCGGGATCCACCTTCCTTTTGCTTTGCGGGGTAGTGCTTACCCTTTTAATTGTTCACACCAGGAAAAAAGAAGAAGAGCGGCTGCAGAAGGATTATTTAACAGGAGTTTATACAAGAGAAACGGCAAAAAAACTGGTGGAGCATGGATTAAAAACCGGAGGAAAAAACCGCTTCTATGCATGTATGTTCCTTGACATCGATGATTTCAAGAAAATAAACGATACCTTTGGTCACCATAAGGGAGATTTAGTACTGGTTCAGGTTGGGCAGATATTAAGTGCCTGCACGAGACAGGAGGATGTAATCGTCCGTTTCGGAGGAGATGAATTCTGTATCTGGCTCTATGGCATGAGAGGAAGGAAACAACCGGAAGCCATTGCACAGCGCATCATCAATGCGTTTAACGTCTCCGGAAAAGTTCATGCCAGTATTGGAATTACTTTAATTGGAGAGAACGAATCCGAATACGATGCCATTTTAAGACGTGCGGACCAGGCATTATACGAGGCAAAAGGAAAAGGGAAAAACCAGTATGCTGTTTTTAATTAAGCCGGCATACTGGCGCACAAAAGTTTCTATTGTATAAAAAACCCTGTTAAGGTATAATAATTCCAAACGTCCAGCAAAATCACCAATAGGAGGACCATGGTAAATGACCAGAAGTAAAATGCGAGAACACTGTTTTAAGATACTTTTCTGCGCTGATTTTCATCCTGCAGAGGAGAAGCTTTGGCAGATTAATCAATATTTTGAGGAACCAAAAGAGGATGATCTCAATACAGAAGGTGTAGAAGAGATCGTTCATGATGTGGATATGAGTGAAGAAAGTTCTGCCCTTTTGAAGGAAAAAACAGAGGCAGTTATGAATAAAATTCCAGAACTGGATGAAAAGATCAATGAGGTGACGGAAGGCTGGAAGACAAAGCGTATGGGAAGAGCCGAGTTAACAATTCTGCGTCTGGCTCTTTATGAAATTTTATTTGATGAAGAGATACCGGAAAAGGTAGCCATCAACGAAGCGGTAGAACTGGCTAAAAAATACGGCGGAAACGAATCTCCGGCTTTCATTAACGGAGTTCTGGCAAAGCTGGTGTAATAATGGCAGGTGTCTATTCCGTAACCCAGATCAATGCTTATATTAAAAATATGTTTGCCCAGGATTTTGCACTGAACCGGATTTCCATTAAAGGGGAAGTGTCTAACTGCAAATATCATACTTCCGGTCATATATATTTTACCTTAAAAGATAAAGCCTCTTCTATTTCGGCAGTGATGTTTGCCGGATCCAGGAAAGGTCTTTCCTTTCATCTGGAAGAAGGACAGCAAATCGTTGCAAAGGGAAGCGTAGAGGTCTATGAAAGGGACGGAAGATATCAGCTTTATGTCCAGGAGATTACGAAAGAAGGAATGGGAGATTTATTCGAACGTTTTGTAAAGCTTCGTAATGAACTGGAGGAAATGGGGATGTTTTCTCCTGAGTACAAAAAAGAAATTCCCAGATATGCAAGGCGCGTGGGAGTGGTGACTGCCCCCACAGGCGCTGCAATCCGGGATATTATGAATATATCCGCCAGGCGGAACCCGTTTGTGCAGCTCTATCTTTACCCGGCTCTTGTGCAGGGAAGCGGTGCTGCAGAAAGTATCATAAAAGGAATTGAGACCTTAGACCATATGGGACTTGATATTCTCATTGTGGGACGAGGAGGAGGCTCCATCGAAGATTTGTGGGCATTTAATGAAGAAGCTGTTGCCAGAGCCATCTTTCAGTGCTCGGTACCTGTGATTTCGGCAGTCGGCCATGAAACTGATGTGACGATAGCAGATTATGTTGCGGACATGCGGGCACCCACCCCTTCGGCAGCTGCGGAACTTGCTGTATTTGATTATAATCAGTTCAAGGACCAGACGGAGAGCATCAATTACACGCTAAAAACCATAATGGAGCGGAAGCTGGAACGATATCGTTTTTCCGTTAACCAATATGGGTTAAAGTTAAAGTATTTTGATCCAAAGCGCAGTATTCGTGAGCAGCGTCAGCGGCTTCATGATCTGGAAGAAAAGTTGAAAAGCCTGATTGCTCAACAGATTGAGGCAGAGCGAAGACACCTTGACGAATCTGCTTTTAAGATGAGTCAGCTGATTGAAAAGCAGACTTTAAGAGACAGGCACAGGCTGGAACTTCTTGCCGGACGCCTTCATGCCTGTTCCCCGCTGGCGAAAATAGGCGGCGGTTACGGTTTTATCACTGATCTAAGGAATCACAGAATTGATTCTGTCATGCAGGTAGAGACTGGAGATTTTTTACGTCTTAAATTGCGGGACGGAAGTGTGGATGCCGTAGTATCAGGAGTGGAACCACAGGCAGTGACAGAGGCAGAGGCAAAAAAATAAGGAGAAACAGGCTATGGCGGTAAAAAAAGAAAGAACCATTGAAGAGACCTTAAAGGATTTGGAGGAGCTGATTAAAAAGCTGGAAAGCGGTGAAAGCTCTTTAGAAGAATCCTTTGAGTATTATGAGACAGGCATGAAGCTTGTTAAGTCCTGCAATGATAAAATAGATAAAGTGGAAAAAAGGATAATTGTGTTGGAGGAAAACGGTGAAGAACATGAACTTTGAGGAAGAGTTGTCTAAACGGACGAAAGAAGTCTGGCAGATTGTGAATCATTTCCTTCCAGCTGTAGAGGGGCATCAGAGCACCGTTCTTGAAACAATGGATTACAGTATGCGGGCAGGCGGAAAAAGGCTGCGTCCCATGCTGATGCAGGAGACATATCGCCTTTTTGGAGGGACTGGAAAAGAGATTGAACCATTTATGGCAGCCATAGAGATGATTCATACCTCTTCTCTGATTCACGATGATCTCCCCTGTATGGATAATGATACCCTTCGAAGAGGGCTTCCAACTGCCTGGGTAAAATATGGATATGACATGGCAGTGCTGGCGGGTGATGGTCTTTTAATTTATTCCATGGAGACGGCGGCTAAGGCGCTTCCATGTTCGGACAGGCCGGACCGGGTCGCCAGGGCTATGGGAATTCTGGCGCAAAAGACAGGAATATTCGGAATGATAGGCGGTCAGACGGTTGATGTGGAACTGGCTGGAAAGCCCATTCCAGGCGATAAACTTGACTTCATCTACCGGTTAAAGACAGGAGCGCTTTTAGAGGCATCCATGATGATTGGAGCTTTGCTTGGCGGAGCAGGAGAAGACGAGTTAAAAGCAGTAGAAGAGATGGCATCCAAAATCGGACTTGCTTTTCAGATTCAGGATGATATTCTTGATGTTACAAGCAATGCCCAGATTTTGGGAAAACCCGTATTCAGCGATGAAAAAAACAATAAAACCACCTATGTAACATTGGAGGGAATGGAACAGGCGAAGAAGGCTGTGGAGAGAATTTCTAATGAAGCAGTTGCCTGCCTTCAAAAGCTGCCGGGAAAGAACGGCTTTCTGGAAGAACTGATCCAGATGCTGGTTTACCGGGAAAAATAAAGGATTAAAAAAATTATGATATTGGAACTGATTAACGGACCTGACGATATTAAGAATTTCTCCAAACAGGAGCTTACCGTATTAAGCCAGGAAATCCGTGATTTTTTGATAGAAAAGATAAGTACAACAGGTGGTCATCTGGCCTCCAACTTAGGAGTCGTGGAACTGACCATGGCAATTTATCTTGCTTTTGATCTGCCAGAAGATAAGATTGTCTGGGATGTAGGACATCAGTCCTATACTCATAAGATTTTAAGCGGAAGAAGAATGGAGTTTGATGAACTGCGCCAGTACGGCGGCATGAGCGGTTTCCCAAAGCGAAAAGAAAGCCCCTGTGATGCCTTTGATACCGGGCACAGTTCCACTTCTATTTCTGCAGGACTCGGACTTGCCCAGGCCAGAGATGTGCTGGGGGAAGGTCATTTTGTGGTTTCAGTCATCGGAGACGGTTCCCTTACGGGAGGAATGGCATACGAGGCGCTCAATAATGCGGCCCAGATGAAGAAGAATTTCGTCATTATACTCAATGACAACAACATGTCCATTTCCGAGAATGTAGGCGGCATGTCCACCTATTTAAACAGCATACGCACCGGTAACGGATATTTGGATTTAAAAAAATACGTCACCAACACGCTTTCAAGAATACCTGTGATCGGAGATACACTGATTGACAGAATTAGCCGTACCAAAAATGGAATTAAGCAGCTTTTGATACCAGGAATGCTGTTTGAAAATATGGGAATTACCTATTTGGGACCGGTGGATGGCCATAATTTGAAGGCTTTAACGAGAACTCTAAAAGAAGCGAAGAAGCTGGATCATGCTGTATTGGTTCATGTCATCACGAAAAAAGGAAAAGGATATATTCCGGCGGAAAACAATCCATCCAAGTTTCATGCAGTGGACCCTTTTGATATCCTTACTGGAAAATCAAAAAAAGAAAAGAGAGTGATCAGCTATACAGATGTGTTTTCAAAGACCATCTGCCGTCTGGCAAAAGATGATAAGAAGATTGTGGCAGTTACAGCTGCGATGCCGGATGGAACCGGATTAAAACGATTTTCTAATCTTTATCCGGACCGCTTTTTCGATGTGGGAATTGCAGAAGAACATGCGGTGACTTCTGCAGCGGGAATGGCAGCAGGCGGCTTAAAGCCGGTAGTAGCTGTTTATTCCTCTTTTTTGCAGAGAGGGTTTGATCAGGTACTTCATGATGTCTGCATTCAGAACCTTCCCGTTGTATTTGCAGTTGACCGGGCAGGACTGGTAGGCAGTGACGGAGAGACGCATCAGGGAATTTTTGATCTTTCTTTTTTAAGCGCGATCCCCAACATGAGTATATTTGCGCCCAAGAATGGCTGGGAACTGGCAAATGGGCTGGAATTTGCATTTTCACTTGACAGCCCCATTGCGGTGCGTTATCCAAGAGGAGAAGCGTATCATGGACTGGAAGATTTTAAAACACCCATTGAATATGGAAAAGGCGAAATCATTTACGAGGAAAAAGATATTGCCCTTCTGGCAGTTGGCAGCATGGTAAGTACAGGAGAGCATGTAAGGCAGAAGTTAAAAGCGGAAGGCTGGGATTGTACTCTTGCAAACGGACGCTTTATCAAGCCCTTTGATAAAAAACTGATTGATCACCTGGCAGCCAATCACTGGCTGATTGTGACCATGGAAGAGAATGTACTCCTGGGCGGGTATGGAAACCTGATTAACGGCTATATTCATGAACACTATCCAAATGTAAAGGTACTAAACATTGCCCTGCCGGATGCATACGTAGAGCATGGTAACGTTTCTCTGCTTCGAAAAGGACTTGGAATTGACAGCGATTCCATAATCTGGCGCATGAAAAAGGAATATCTGGATATGGAACGTCAGAACAGGGAATGGAAGGATAAGATGAAATAAAATGAAAGAACGATTGGATGTGCTAATAGTAAAACAGGGACATGCAGAGTCCAGGGAAAAGGCAAAAGCCATCATCATGTCCGGAATCGTATACGTGAACGGAGATAAAGAGGACAAGGCAGGTTCTACATTTGAAGAGACTGCAGTCATTGAAGTGAGAGGCAGTACATTAAAATATGTGAGCCGCGGCGGATTAAAGCTTGAAAAGGCCATGACTCATTTTGATGTCACGCTGGAGGGGAAGATATGTATGGACGTAGGCTCCTCTACCGGCGGATTTACAGACTGCATGCTTCAAAACGGTGCGGTTAAAGTCTATGCAGTTGACGTGGGACATGGACAGCTTGCGTGGAAGCTTCGCAACGATGACCGGGTGGTCTGTATGGAAAAGACTAATATCCGGTATGTAATGCCTGGGGATATTCAGGACCGGATTGAATTTTCCTCCATTGATGTATCATTCATTTCCCTTACCAAAGTTCTTTTACCGGTTAAGAACCTTCTGGCAGAAGACGGAGAGATTGTCTGTCTGATCAAGCCTCAGTTTGAAGCGGGCCGTGAAAAGGTGGGCAAAAAGGGTGTAGTAAGAGAAAAATCGGTACATCTGGAAGTAATCCAGTCGGTAATCTCTTATGGAATCAGCATTGGATTTGAAATCCTCCATCTGGAGTTTTCTCCGATTAAGGGACCAGAAGGAAATATTGAATATCTGCTTCATTTGAAAAATCATCCGGCTGGGGAGACCTTTTTGGACTACAGTGTTAATCCGGAAGAAGTAGTGGAAGAAGCTCACAAAGACTTAAGCGAAGGCAAATAAGGAGTCTTAAAATGAAATATTTTTACGTAATCATGAATCCGGATAAAAAAGGAGTCCGTGAGACCGCGGAACAAATCCGGGGATTTCTCACTGCAAGGGGAGCAGTCTGTCTCATAGGCAGAGGAGAAAAGGTAGAATGGCAGGCAGGAAAGCATTACACCGATTCAGCCATGGTGCCAAAGGAAACGGAATGCGTGATTACTCTGGGGGGAGACGGTACATTAATACAGGCAGCCAGAGACTTATCCGGACGCAATTTACCCATTCTTGGGATTAATAGAGGGACTCTGGGATATTTAACCCAGGTGTCCAGAACAGAAGACATTGAATCGGCTTTGTCAGCTCTTTATTACGATGATTATAAGCTGGAAGAGCGGATGATGTTAAGTGGAAGTGCGTTCAGGGACGGGAAAGAGATTTACCATGATATTGCCTTAAATGAAATTGTCATAACAAGAGGCGAATACTTAAAGATGCTTCAGTTTAAGGTATACGTAAACGGGGAATTCTTAACGGAGTACAGAGCGGATGGGCTGATAGCGGCCACGCCCACAGGCTCCACTGCCTATAATTTATCAGCAGGCGGCCCGATTATCGTACCTGATTCCAAGATGCTGGTACTCACACCCATCTGTTCCCATGCTCTCAATGCCAGAAGTATTGTTCTTTCAGCAGAAGACAGAATAAGGATCGAAATTATGGGGCAGGAAGGAATCAATCAGGCAGCGGTATTTGACGGAGATTCAGCAATCAGTCTCTTACCGGGAGATTGGATCGACCTTGAGCGGGCTCAGATCAAGACAATACTAGTGAAATTAAAGGATTTATCATTTTTGGATAATCTTCGAAACAAGATGGCCGGTATATAGGGAGGTGACACGATGAAACTGGAAAGACACAGCAAAATAGTAGAACTGATTGGGAAATATGAAATCGAAACCCAGGAAGAGCTGGCGGATTACTTAAATCAGGCTGGCTTTGCAGTAACACAGGCGACCGTATCAAGAGATATCAGGGAACTGAAGCTGACAAAGGTACAGTCAGAATCAGGAAAACAGCGTTACATGGTGCTTCAGAATCAGGGATCATTCAGCGATAAATACATTCGGATTTTAAGAGACGGTTATTTATCCATGGACATGGCACAAAACATACTGGTAATCAAGACCGTATCCGGAATGGCCATGGCGGTGGCTGCAGCGTTAGATGCCCTTCATTTCAGCGAAATGGTAGGCTGTATCGCAGGAGACGATACCATCATGTGTGCCATCAGGACAGTAGATGATACCATATTAATGATGGATAAACTGAAAAAACTGATTACGGGATAAAGGAGGCAAGCTATGCTTTCAGAATTACACGTAAAGAACTTAGCATTAATTGAAAAAGCCGATGTGGAGTTTAAAGAGGGACTCAATGTCTTAACTGGTGAGACAGGTGCCGGAAAATCCATTATTATCGGCTCGGTGACCATTGCCTTAGGAGGCAAGGTGCCAAAGGATATGATTAGAAACGGAGCGGAATACGCCTACATAGAGCTGATTTTTACCATCAGCGATCCACACAAGATCCATATGTTAAAGGAAATGGATGTATATCCCGACCAGGACGGCATTGTTATTATTTCTAAAAAAATCATGCCATCAAAAAGCTTAAGCAAAATTAACGATGAAACGGTAACCGCAGGGAAACTGAGGGATATTACCGGTCTTCTGATCGACATTCATGGACAGCATGAACATCAGTCTTTACTTTACAAGTCAGTACATCTAGAGATCCTGGATCGTTATCAGGAGAAAAAGTCCCATGAGCTAAAAATAAATATTACAGAGACTTACAGAGAATACGTCCGGTTAAAGGACAGGCTTGCGTCATTTCAGCTTGATGAGGATACCAGACTGCGGGAGATGGATTTTATCCGCTATGAGATAGAAGAGATTGAGAATGCAGGGTTAAGAGAGGGAGAAGAGGAAGAGTTATCCTCCAGATACCGTCTGTTTCTTCATGGAAAAAAGATTATGGAAAGTCTCTCCGTAGCTTATGATGCGGTGAATTCAGATGTCACAGGGCGGGCATTAAAAGAGGTGGAGTCAGCCGCCGCTTATGATGAACGCCTGCTTGCCATCAGAGACCAGCTTTTTGATGTGGATTCGATTTTAAGCGATATCAATCATGAGATTGCTTCTTATTTAGAGAGCGTATCATTTGATGAAGAAGATTACCAGAGAATGGAAGAACGTCTGGATTTAATCCATAATTTGGAAGCAAAATATGGGAAAGGCGTTGATTTGATTTTCAAAAATCTGGAGGAGAAGAAAATAAGACTGAGTGAGCTGGAAGATTATGACCGCTTAAAACAGCAGACAGAAAAAGAGATTCTTATCATGGAGGATAAATTGGAAGGATTATGCGGACAATTATCCTATATGAGAAAAGAAACGGCAAAGGAACTGACAGAAAAAATCAAAGAAGGATTGTACGATCTAAATTTTATTGATGTCAATTTTGATATGGAATTTAGCAGACTGGATCATTATACGTCAAACGGTTTTGATGAAGCGGAATTTATGATTTCCGCCAATCCTGGAGAGGCCTTAAAGCCTTTAAAATCTGTGGCGTCCGGCGGTGAGATGTCAAGAATCATGCTGGCCATCAAAACTGTCCTCGCGGATTCTGATGATATTCCAACCCTGATTTTTGATGAAATTGATACCGGTATCAGCGGCAGAACCGCGCAAAAGGTTTCAGAAAAGCTTTCTTATATAGCAGGAAATCATCAGGTAATCTGCATTACCCATCTGCCACAGATTGCAGCTATGGCAGATGCTCATTTTGAAATTAAAAAATCGGCAGAGGCTGGTAAAACTACCACAGGGATCCAAGCTCTGCAGGATGAGGAAATGGTGGAAGAACTTGCAAGGCTGCTTGGCGGAGCGGAGATTACGGATGCAGTAAAAGTAAATGCCAGAGAGATGAAGCGTCTTGCAGCCGAAAAAAAGTTAAAAAAGTCATAACTGGTCCAAACCCCAAAATTAAATGAATTCAACTAAAATATAACAGAGTGTTTTTAAATAATTCTCACATACTATGAGAGGAGTCAAAAAATTGTCTCCTTTATTCTTCTAAGGAGGTATGTGAGATGGCAAAAAAGAAATTTCATAAACTAATTGTAAGGGCGTTCTGGATCAGCCTGATCTTTTGTATCGGTTTCTCCTGGTTCTATATGAAACGGGTCATTCCGGACAAATTGAACATCGTTGCAGCAGAAGAAGAACAGTTTCATTTCTCCATGCCTTTTGATGTGACGCTGCATTCCGACAGCGAGGAAGTGGTGCTGAATAATGGCTCCAATATTCCTTCTGATCAAATTCACCTACAAGTGAATCAGCCGTTTTCCGTGTATTCAAAGAATCTGGGAAGTTATAAGCTGGGATTAAAGCTGTTCGGCTGGATACAGTTAAAAGATATTCAGGTAAATGTAGTTGATACCAAATACGCGATTCCATGCGGCACTCCGGTTGGAATTTACTTAAAATCAAACGGAGTTATGGTAATTGGTACTGGAGACGTAACAAAAAAAGATGGAATGGTTGTGGAACCTGCTTTCGGAGTTTTACAGTCAGGGGATTATCTGGAAACAATCAATGGAACGGCCCTTGGCGACAAGGAGACGCTGATGAATGAGTTGAATAAAATAGGCGGTTCGGAAGCAGTTTTAAAGGTGAGAAGAGGCGACGAAAACATTGATATTAAGATGAATCCCATAGAAACGGAGGATGGATCCTATAAACTGGGAGTCTGGGTGCGAGATGACACACAGGGCATCGGAACCATGACTTATGTGGATATGAACGGACAATTTGGAGCGCTGGGACACGGAATCAGTGATAGCGATACAGGAAATGTGGTTCAGATCACAGAAGGTGCTCTTTATGAAACGGCAATTCTTGGAATCGAAAAAGGAACATTTGGAAAACCGGGAGTCATGAGCGGAATCATCTATTATGGCCCGGGGTCCACTTTAGGAACGATTAAATCAAATACAGAAGAAGGAATATTTGGTACGGTAAATGATCGGTTTAAGCAGGGTATCTCCCAGGACGCCGTACCCATTGGCTACAGGCAGGATGTAAAAAAAGGAAAAGCCTATATTCGAAGTGATGTATCAGGAAAAATACGAGATTACGAAATTGAAATCCAGCGAGTTGATTACTCCACCACTCATAAGAGCAAGGGAATGGTAATTAAAGTCACAGACCCCGATCTTCTGGCATTGACCGGGGGAATTGTTCAGGGGATGTCGGGAAGTCCTATCATTCAAGACGGGAAGCTGATAGGAGCCGTTACCCATGTTTTTATACAGGACTCAACAAGGGGCTATGGAATCTTTATCGAAAATATGATCAATCATTAACAGAGATTGCCAGAAAAGAAAAGGACAGAATCGTAAGTAGCCTTACGGTGCCGTCCTTTTCTTTTCAAATTTATTGTTTAAAGCTGATAAATCCATAACTATGCAGGACATGGAAGTACTTGGAAAGCCGTTCGTATAATGGGTTGGCTTCTTCCCCGAACTGCTCCTTCACAGAGGCAGACAGGCTAAAGATATCCCGGCTATCATCAATCAGGCACCAGACAAAGCTTCCCATGGGATCCAGATGAATATGGCTGATTTTTGGTTTGTGAAAAAATCTATGGGCAAACCGGTTGAAGATCCCCTTGTTTTCCACATCCAGTGTCACCAGGCCGCTGTCCTCTACAGACCAGAGTATATGCTCCATTCGAATCGGAATCTGGTCTAAATAGTTTTTGCTTTTTTTATTTACCTGACTCATTTTTTCACTTTCTTCCATACTGTAAATTTAAGAAGGCTTAAGATCACAAGCCCGAACAGAATCAGGCTGCCAAGATCCAGTACAGAAGGGGGAAAGTTCAGTTTTGAGGAAATATCAAGGGCCTTGTCCAGACCAAATACTGCTAAAAGCGCCAACAGGATACCCACCAGACCTTCGCCTGCAATCATCCCGGAGCAGTAAAGCATTCCATCGCTGATCAGCTGTTCTTTTTCTTTTTTATCTACTTTTTTCATTTTGTCAAAGTAAAGTCGTACCAGACCACCTACCATAATGCACGCGTTTAACTGGACAGGAAGATACACACCAATTGCAAAAGGAAGAACCGGAATTCCAAGGATCTCCACTGCTACAGCTAAGAAGACTCCCATAAATACCAGCGGCCAGGGAAGATTGTTTTCCATAACCCCTTCAATAATCATCTTCATCAGCATGGCTTGAGGTGCCCCAAGCTGTTCAGAACCAAAGCCCCATGCCGCATTTAACAGGTATAAGACGCCGCCGATGGCAAAAGCCGCGGCAACCACACCAATCAGTTCACCGATCTGCTGCTTTTTGGGAGTAGCACCCAGCAGATAACCCGTTTTTAAATCCTGTGACGTATCCCCGGCAATGGCCGCTACGATACAGATAATGGAACCAATGGCAATTGCGCCTTTCATTCCATGGATTCCGCTGTCACCAGTTGCTTTTAAGATAATAGTGGCAATCAGAAGCGTTGCAATGGCCATACCCGAAACGGGGTTATTGCTGCTTCCTACCAGACCTACCATTCTGGAAGATACGGTAGCAAAGAAAAATCCGAAGATTACAACAATAATGGCTCCTACCAGACTCACGGGTATCGTTGGAACCAGCCAGACGAGAATGGTGAGAAGTAGGATACCGCCTAAGATCACCTGAAAGCTTAAATCCTGCTCGGTACGCAGCCCGCTCCCGGAATTGTTCTGCTTCAATCCCTTAATGGCATCGCGGAATGTGCGGATAATTAATGGCAGAGATTTTACAAGACTTATGATACCGCCTGCAGCAAGGGCTCCAGCACCAATGTAACGGATGTAGGTCCCCCAGATACCGCCAGCCCCTTTGGCAGCAAACAGTTCCCCAATGGGAATAGAACCGGGATACAGTGTTAAATTGGCTCCGAAAAGAACGATTGCAGGGATGAATACCAGCCAGCTGATAATACCTCCTGCAAACATATAAGAAGATATCCTTGGACCGCAGATATATCCCACGCTCATGACAGCCGGGTAAATCTGTGTACCGATCTCACCTGCATAGCCCTTCACACGGAAGGAAACCTCGCCGGGAACCAGTTTAATACCATCGATAATAAATTTAAAGACAGCGGCAAATCCCATTCCGGCAAATACCGTAGAAGCATTGGCACCACCTTCTTCACCGGCTAAGAGCACCTCCGCACATGCGGTGCCTTCCGGATAGGGAAGAATTCCGTGTTCTTTTACAATCAGTGCGTTTCTAAGTGGAACCATGAAGAGGACACCGAGGATACCTCCAATGAGAGAGATGAGTGTGATTTCCAGAATACTAGGTGTTTCCATTTTTCCTTCTGCAGCCCATAAAAAAAGGGCCGGAAGCGTAAAGATAGCGCCTGCAGCCAGAGATTCTCCTGCAGAACCAACCGTTTGAACGATGTTGCTTTCCAGTATGGAATTTTTCTTCATCATTACCCTGATCACACCCATGGAGATGACTGCGGCAGGAATCGATGCGGAGATGGTCATACCAACACGGAGACCCAGATAGGCATTTGCAGCGCCAAAGACTACAGCCAGAATGATACCCAGAACAATAGAGGTAACAGTAAATTCCGGTGTAACCTTTTCAGCCGGTATGTACGGCTTAAAATCGTTTTGTTCTTTCATTTGTATTTCCCCCTAAAATTTTTATACAGTACCAATTATATCCATTTATTTAAGAAGGGGCAAGTGTTTTTGTACTTTTTTAATAATAATAAAAATAAAAACAATAATTAAACTGGCATAATGCTTAAATAATCATTGTAAAAAATATGTTGAATCTCTGTGAAAAGCTTTTCAACCCATTTCTTATGTGTTAGTATAAGAGATAGTGACATCGTGATTGATGTTTTTTTGACGACAAGTAGTTTCAATTTTCAACACCGATAAAAAAAAGGGGGAAACGTGGATCCATACCGGGCAAGACCTTTTCTTCATTCGACAGTGGGACAAAAAGAGCAGAATCCCATATTCGATAAAATAAACGTTTTTCTTGTCGATTAATGCGATAGAATCACGTTGCGGCATGAGCTGAGGCAAGATTATAATGGCTATACACTAGTTTTCATTTATTTTGAAGAATCAGGAGGAGAGTATCATATGTCAGAAATTAGTATTGCTATTGCAGATGATAACCTGCAGACCTTAAATCTGCTGAATGATATACTGGAAGGAGAGGAGGACTTTCATGTAGTGGGAAGAGCGGATAACGGAGAAGACGCTTATAACATGATCCTCAAAACAAATCCGGATGTTGTCTTATTGGATGTGATTATGCCGAGAATGGACGGAATTACAGTGATGGAGCGGGTAAGAGGGAACGGAGCTGTGACAAAGATTCCCTCATTTATTATGGTAACCGCCGCAGGAAGTGAGAATATTACCGAAGATGCATTCCGAATGGGGGCGAATTATTACATAATGAAGCCATTCAACAAGGAAATTATCGTCGATAAGGTGCGAAGAGTAGGGCAGAGAAAGACAAAAGTGACCAGTCTCCAAGGCATGAAAAAGGTGAAACCTTATGTCAATAAGACAGAATACATGGAGCAGAATTTAGAAAATGATGTAACACAGATGCTTCATGAGATCGGAATTCCTGCGCATATTAAAGGATATCAGTATTTAAGAGATGCCATTGTAATATCGGTACAGGATCAGGAGATGCTTACTTCTGTCACAAAGATCCTTTATCCTTCCATTGCAAAGAAACATCAGACTACACCCAGCCGTGTGGAACGTGCCATCCGCCACGCCATTGAAGTGGCCTGGAGCCGGGGGAAGATGGATACCATCAACGACCTGTTTGGATATACCGTGAGTACAGGAAAAGGAAAACCTACCAATTCCGAGTTTATTGCACTCATTGCTGATAAAATAAGGCTTGATTACAAAAAACTTTCATAAAAGTTAAGGGAAAGATACTTCCTTATTTTCTGAAAATGCAGTATACTATAGCATAACAGACAATGCCCGGAAGGGAAAAGGATAAGGGAGGTTTTTGGATGAAGAAGATTTTGTTCGTTGCATCGGAGGCAGTACCTTTTATAAAAACTGGTGGTCTTGCAGATGTAGTGGGATCCCTTCCCAAGTGCTTCGATCAGGAATATTACGATGTGAGAGTTATGATTCCAAAATATCTTTGTATTAAAGAAGAATTGAGAAATCAGATGACTTATGTGGATCATTTCTATATGGATTATCTGGGACAAAGCAGATATGTTGGGATTCTTCAATGTGTCTGGGACGGAATCACCTTCTATTTCATTGATAATGAGGGTTACTACCAGGGGGCAAAGCCGTACGGAGACTGGTATCAGGATTTAGAAAAGTTTTGCTTTTTTTCACGGGCCGCCTTATCTTCTCTTCCGGTAATCGGATTTCAGCCGGATGTGGTTCATTGCCATGACTGGCAGACCGGTTTAATACCTGTTCTGTTAAAAGACCGGTTTCGGGAAGGCGATTTCTTCCGGGACATGAAGTCGGTAATTACCATTCACAATTTAAAATTCCAGGGTGTATGGGAAGTAAAGACAATGCAGGCGTTTACTTGTCTGCCTGATTATTATTTTACTCCCGATAAGCTGGAAGCCTACAAGGATGGAAATTTGTTAAAGGGCGGCATTGTATATGCAGATGCCATTACCACAGTCAGCGAGACATACTCACAGGAGATAAAGATGCCTTTCTATGGGGAAGGTCTTGACGGTCTGATGCGGGCCAGAGAAGGCAGCTTAAGAGGAATTGTAAACGGAATTGATTATGACGAGTTTGATCCAGAGACGGATTCGTATATTGTAGAAAACTATAATTTGCGCAATTTCCGTAAGGAAAAGGAAAAAAATAAAGCTGCGCTTCAGCAAGAGCTATCTTTGGCGCAGGATGAAAGTAAGTTTATGATTGGAATCGTTTCCAGACTAACTGACCAGAAGGGACTGGATTTAATCCAGTGTGTGATGGATGAGTTGTGTCAGGACAATATCCAGCTGGTTATTCTTGGTACCGGTGAAGAACGGTATGAGAATATGTTCCGCCATTATGCATGGAAGTATCCGGATAAGGTTTCTGCTAATATTTATTATTCGGAAGCAATGTCTCATAAGATTTATGCTGCCTGTGATGCGTTTTTGATGCCGTCCTTGTTTGAACCTTGTGGTTTAAGCCAGCTGATGGCGCTGAGATACGGCACTGTGCCCATTGTAAGGGAGACCGGAGGTTTAAAAGATACGGTGGAGTCTTATAACGAGTATGAGGGTAAGGGAACGGGATTTTCTTTTGCAAACTATAATGCTCATGAGATGCTTGAGGCAGTCCAGTATGCACAGCGTATTTATTATGACAAGAGACGTGAGTGGAACAAAATCATCGACCGAGCTATGTCGAAGGATTACTCTTGGAAAACTTCAGCCATGAAGTATCAGGAGTTGTACGACTGGCTGACTGGCTGTTAAGCCGGTCCACACTATGAAGAAGGAAGCGACAGAATAACCATGAAAAATATTTATTTAACCCCGGAGGAAGAGCAGGAAGCGATAGAATGGGCAGAAGATACCTCTTGGGTGGAACGGGAAGATTATAATATGGATTTGGAATACCTTGCTTGTGTGAAAGATATTTTAGACCACAAGGTATTCCAGTCCATGGATGGCTATATGCAGCATGGAGATACCACCTGCAAAGCTCATTGCATTAAGGTGTCCTATTTAAGCTACTGCATATGCAGAAAATTTGGATGGGAATATAAAGAAGCAGCCAGAGCAGGCCTGCTTCATGATTTCTTTCTATATGACTGGCATTCACATGCCAGAGAGACCGGCGAACGTTTTCATGGTTTTACTCATCCAAGGGCTGCTTTAAAAAATGCAGTAAAGCATTTTGATTTAACTGAGAATGAGAAGAACATGATTCTGCGGCATATGTGGCCGCTTACACCGGTTCCGCCCAAAACAAAAGGTGGAATGGTGATTATTTATGCAGATAAATTATGCGGTTTCGTGGAGACCACTGCAAGGATTAAACGTTGGTTAATATACGGTTTTGGCAGGAAAAGCGCGGCATAAGATGGAGGAAACCATGAAATTTTGGGAAGTGATTATGGAGAATCAGGTTTTAGTGACTGCTGTTTCTGGCTGGATGGTGGCGCAGATATTAAAAACACTCATTGACCTGGCTCTTAATAAGAGTTTTAATCCGGAGAGACTTGTGGGATCCGGCGGTATGCCAAGTTCCCATTCCTCTACGGTTTGTGCATTGACAACCGCCGCCAGTTATCGTTATGGCGTCGGTTCTTTTGAGTTTACCATCAGCTTTGTTCTCTCTATGATTGTGATGTATGATGCTATGGGAGTACGAAGAGAAACTGGAAAGCAGGCGAAGCTGTTAAACAGCATATTGTTGGAAAATCCCCTGAAATTAAATGGTGAGTTTTTACAGGAAAAATTAAAGGAATATGTTGGACATACTCCTTTGCAGGTTGCAGCAGGAGCGATACTTGGCATTTTACTTGCAGTTCTTATAGCGCAATATTATTAATAAAAAAGAAAAATTTTGGGGAATCGTAAGAAAATAACCCTTGATTTCTTTAGATATCCATATTATACTTTAACAAGTTAAAAAATTGTTAATTTTGGAGGCAAATTGGATATGTCAATTTATCATAGGATAAACTGTTTTTTCCTATTCAGCTTTCTGGGTTATCTTCTTGAATGCGCTGTACTTAGCTATGAAAA
>JAQSYE010000053.1 GCA_029256305.1 Lacrimispora sp.
GAATCACTGCCTCTCTTTTTCCTTTGATTATTTCAGTCATACTCCCTTCGTCTGATGATATATTTAGTATAGAACAACTCTATGGGAGGTAAGAAATGGATCTTTCAGCACTTGTTTTTTCTGACAAATCCCCCTGGCCTGCTGTTGAAATTGTAACGGCCAATGAACTTTATGCCACAGCAATGCTTTCCAACATCGGTGCCTGTAATTCGGAAATGTCTGCAATCAGCTTATACGTTTACAACAGTATGATAACAAAACGGTATTTTTACGATATCGCAGAATGCTTCCACAAAATCAGTGTTGTAGAAATGCACCATCTCAATATTTTCGGTGAGCTTTGTATCATGCTGGGAGCGGATCCCCGGCTGTGGAGCTGGCAAAACAACCGCATGAAATACTGGAGCCCTGCCTGCAACCGCTATCCAACCAATATCAGCGCCCTTGTTGCCAATTCCTTAAACGGAGAACTGGAGGCAATCAGAAAATACCAGTTGCAATGCCTGTGGATTAATGACAACTGCATCAAAGCCATCTTAAACCGGATTATCGCAGATGAATTATGCCATGTGCAGATTTTCCGCCTGATTCTGGCTGAACTAAACGATGATCCATTTGTGTTGCCTTAAGATTACAGGATCTGTGAGGAGGACCGTAAAATAGCCTGCGATCCCCCAAAACCATGCTGAATTCATAACTTAGGGAGGGTCTCATCCGCAGCATTTCGGATCTCCAGACCTTCCTGATATCCTTTTTCCATCTTGTGTCTGGCCTTCCTGTTTTCCACGGTATCAAACAGAATGGAAAAATCATAATCTTCCGGATACAGCTGCCCTGCCGAAACCAGCAGCTTCAGCCGTTTATGGTTAATCCAGATTTTCTTATCCGGCATCTGAACCCGGACAACGCCTTTATCATTGACTGTGGTACAGACTATTCCCACTTTTTTATCCGGCAGAACCATTACGCTGTCTCCAAGGGTAAATTTCGTCTGCATTGCGATCTGATTATCCGTTATTTTCTTTATTTTCTCAATTCTGGGACCACCTGATCGTTTCTGCCCTTCCCCTGCTTTGTCAGACTCCGGCTCTGTCTCCTGCATTCCGTAGGCATACCGTTCCGCCCGCTTTATCATGCGTTCCGGCATTCCCAGTCTTCCGGCTATATACAAGGCGCAGCTCTCTCCTGCCTCCCCGATTTCCAGTCTGTACAAAGGCCTTAGGGATTCCCGGTCAAAAGCCATTCGTGCATTGGTGATTCCCTCTGCTTCTTTTGCGTAAATTTTCACTTCCGGATAATGGGTGGTTGCCAGGAATAGGCATCCGCACCTTCTTAATTCCTCCAGTATGGAGATCGCAATCCCCATTCCTTCTGCCGGATCTGTTCCGGAGCCCAGCTCATCCAGTATCACAAGGCTTTCCCTGTCTGCCTTTTCAAGAATATCCAGTACATTTACGATGTGGGATGAAAAGGTGGATAAGTTTTCTGTAATATTCTGGCCATCTCCGATGTCGCAGAGTACCTGATTAAACAGGCCAAGCTGTCCTTCTTTGCACGGAATATGAAGTCCGCACTGGGCCATGATCGAGAACAAGCCTACAGTCTTAATGGAGACGGTCTTACCGCCTGTGTTTGGTCCTGTTATAACAATTCCTCTACCGTTTTTCCCCAGTTCAAAATTCAAAGGAACCACCTGGTCCGGATTCATAAACGGGTGGCGCCCCTCAATGATTTGTATGATCCGCTCTGTGTGAATCTCCGGCTCCACTCCGTTCATGTCTGCGCTGAGCTTTCCTTTGGCAAATAGGAAATCCAGTTTTTCTAAGACTTTCATATTTTCTGTGAGGACTGGCAGCTGCTCTTCCACCAGAACCGTAAGGGTATAGAGAATTCTCCTGGTTTCATTCTCCTCTTCAATTCTTAAACTCTCCAGCTGACCATTCAACGCCGCTATGGCGGACGGCTCTATAAAAAGGGTGGAACCGGTAGCGGACTGTTCTATGACACTGCCTTGTACCGCCGGCTTATACTCCTTTTTCACCGGAAGGCATACTTTGCCGTTTCTGATGGTGATATAAGAATCCGAAAAATACTTTTTATTGGTCCTCAGCATGGATTCCGCCTTTGTTCTCAGCTTCTCTTCCATTCGTACGATATCCTGGCGTACGTTTCTTAAATACTTACTGGCTGAGTCATCCACCCGTTTATTTCTGATGCTTTCAAACAGCTCCTTAGCAAGATCCTCTAAAGGATTTAAGTTTTCTTCATAGTAGGCAAGGCTCAGTTGTAAATATTTGCATCGGTTTAAGAAATCCTTATACCGTTTTACTCCTGTAAGCATGGTTCCCACCGCTTCCAGTTCCTCTGGCATCAAAAGGCTTTCCTGCATCACAGATTTAAAAATTGTTGAGAGGCCGTTCATTGCTACCGCCGGAGGCTGCCCCATGCGATCCAGGATCAATCTTGCCTGGGTCGTATCCCGAAGATTTTTTCTTACCTCTGCCTCTTTTAACTCAGGGGGCAAATTCCTGATCTGTTCTTTTGCGCCTTCTGTATGTGCCAGTTCCTCTAATCTATCTAAAATACGGTTAAATTCTAATATTTGAAATGTGTGATTCATGTTTTTCTCCCTGTCTTGTCTTTTTTCAATTTCAAAAAGATTCATGGAGCAATCAGTCATGCCTGTTCTGATATACAAAAAAGACCTGCAAGACTACAAATCCCAGTCTTACAGGTCTAAAATCCTGTCAGTCAGTTTTGTATCTTCATGGGCAAAACAGGTACACAAAACAAAAGAATGCAAAAATCGCCTTCCTGTCTGGTTTTCCTGTTCACATTATGATTCTGATTTACGCTCCATGATTTGACACAATTAACATAAACACACTTCCTATTTTCTTTAATTCTTATATTATATCATCATTCTTCTTGTCCGGTCAACCCCTTTTTAAGGTACCACCGGGCAAGCATATGAAGTTCCTTTTCATTTAGACAATTCACTAAAGTTCCATCGTTCATCTGATTTAAACATTCCTCATAATCCATCCAGCGTACCGATTCCACCTCTTCCTTCTGAAGTATCATCCGACGTTCATCCACTGGTTTTTCATAAACATAAACATGGCTGATTTCATGATTACGAAATTGCCGTCCATAAAATACAGCGTCTTCTCGTTCCTCATGAAGTCCTACATAGGAAAGTTCTTCTGGAGCAGCATCAATCCCAAGTTCTTCTGACAACTCTCTGACCGCTGATAGAAGGAAATCATCACCTGCCGGAATATGTCCTGCTGAAGAGATATCATAGCAGCCCGGATAGGCATCCTTGCCTGCACTGCGTTTTTGCAAAAGCAGATCAAATCCGCTTTTCTCATTCGGTCTTACAATCCAGACGTGAGAGGTTCCATGAAGCATACCGTCCCGGTGCATCATAAAACGGGCCCGTACCTTTCCGGTGGTACATCCATTCAAATCCCGTTCTTCCAAAAGTTCCAACGGTGACCCGTTTAAAGAAGCGGCCTTTAAATCATCTTTGTGATACTGCAGCTTCAGAGAGAAAAATGGAATCTTATCCTTTAACAGTTCAAAAAAGATTCGGTCCCCTTCCCATATAGGAAGACTGTTAACCTCCTCAACAGGTACCCATTCAAGAACTCCCTCCTGGCAATTTAGAAGTAAGCCTTCATAACTGTCAGCTGTATATAAAAACATATATTCATCAGGATACTGATCTGACACAAAGGTAACAATTCCCCTGAGTTTATAAGAAAGCAGTGTCAAACCGGTTTCTTCCTTCACTTCTCTTAAAAGACACTCTTCCGGGCTTTCCCCTTCTTCTAGATGGCCGCCGACTCCCAGCCATTTGTCCTGGTTCATATCATTTTTCTTTTTAATCCGGTGAAGCATGAGATAGCGCCCCTCTTTTTCAATATAGCAAAGGGTGGTTAAGTTCTGATGCGCCATGACGTTTCCTCCTTACTTCTTCTCTGTTAAAACTGCGTTCTCATTGACCGTAGCAGCCTTCTCCGTTATTGCTTCCCCCGAGGCCCGTACCTCCACCTGCACCACACAGTTTGTTTTCTTTCCATCATAGTTGACCGGAACCCGGTATGTACCCGCTTTATTCCAGTCACACTGGCTGACATCAAATGTGAAGCCGGAAAGTTCGTAGGTCTCCTTATTAAAATACTGTTCTGCCTGCAAATCCGGTGCCGTTCCAAGGACGGTTTTTGCATAATACGTAGTCGTGGTATTGTTATCGAAGATCGGCTCCGCTTTGCCCTTTAAGGTATAGAACAGTATAACAAGTACCAGTGCTAAAACAATCGTTCCGAACAATGTAAAGTGTAAGTGAAATTTCCTTTGCTTCATCTAGGCCTCCATACTCATATCCATTTGTTTCCCCTGCGTATCTAGCAAGGAACCTTTCGCTTCATGAAAAAAGCTGCGTTTAAGGCAGCGCAGTCCTATATTATCTTACCATATAATTTCCATCCTGGCATCCACTGAATTATTACAATTTCTTAAATTTATCGTAAAGAAGTTATTTTCATGTCACTGTGAAATGGCGAAGCAAAAAGTTCCCCACTGGTCCTGATAACCAGTGAGGAGTTATTGAGATTTTTTATAAAAACCTTTGGTTGTATCTGATATAATGCCGCATATAATTTACTTGTTAAAATGATTGATTGATAGAAATTGCATCTCGCCTTCAATTTTTACTTTTAATTATTATTCTGACTGCATTTCACAGCATCAATGGCAAGAACCACCATCAATGATAACAAAGCATCCCGTTCTTCTCCCACATCAATGATATACGTATCCGTTAAACGGAACAGCTGTTTTTCTATCTGCGCCACAACACGGCCCTCTCTGGAATATATGGAATAATCCCATTCGAAAAAATCGCCTTTTACTTCCCAGCCATTACAGTCGAGGTTAAATGATGGTCTGAAAAAAGTAAACTCCTTTGTTATTGTGCCTACTGTCTCACCATTAATAAGAATATAAAACCGGGGAAGAAACGTAAATATCTGCTCTTTTAACGTAGCAAGATGATTCCCGTTTCTGTCATAGATTTCCAGTTTGTGTCCCCAGGCAAGTTTTCCGCTGACTGTGAAAACGCATCCGCCTTCCTCATTATAAATGTCATAACTGTCAAACCAGGAAAAAAAGCGCTGTTTAAACATTAGCTTCATTGTCATTCTCCTTTTATACTTTTTCGGTTATTTCCTTCTATCCCTACAGCCAATCAGCCACGTTCTCCTTTGGCCGTTCTTTTTCATCGTTCCACTCTTCTCTCACACCAATCCCCCAGCACACATTCTTCGCACTTCGCCTTCCTGGCTGTGCAGATCTCTCTTCCATGATAAATCAACTGAAAATTAATCCGGTTCCAATGTTCCTCCGGTAAAACGTTCTGAAGTTCCAGTTCCACTTTCACCGGATTCTTCCCCTCTGCCCATCCCATACGTCTGGATATCCGAAATACATGAGTATCTACCGTAACTCCCGGAATTTCATACGCATCAGCAAGAAACAGAGTGGCTGTTTTCCGCCCCACTCCCGCCAGCTTTAACAGTTCCTCTATTTCTGAAGGAACCTCACCGTCATAATCATTTACAATCTGAGTACAGCATTTCTTTAAATTCTTCGCTTTATTCTTATAAAGGCCAATGGAACGGATGGAAGCTTCAATCTCTTCCAGAGGTGCATCTGCAAGTTGGGCAGCCGTCTGAAACCGTCTGCAAAAGTCAGGCAATACCTCTTCCACTTGCTTATCTGTACTCTGTGCACTAAGCATAATCGCTGCAAGCAGCTGCCAGGGCTGATCATGATAGAATCCTTCTTTGGTCACTCCATATACCTCATCCAGCTTTTTAAGGATTGCCCCAATGTTATCTTCTGTCATCTGCAGTCGTCCTTTCCTCTCTTTTTGGTAGGAGAAATTTCATCAGGATCAAACAGCTTTATGATACCGTATTCCCCGTCATATCCTGGTATTCGTTCAACTTTTCCTTGCCGAAGTCGGTTCACCCCTTCTGCAATCAAAGGAGACGATATCCGGCTGATATCTTCCAGGGGAACCTTTCTTAAGATGTCGAATTCCGGCCCCAGTCCCCGCAAAAGTTCAAAATACTGATTCTGAACCTTCTTGCTTGCGGCGGAATACCCCAGGCAGGCAGCAATCACCTCCGGAAGCGGTACCAGACTTTCAAATGGTTTTCCATCTTGGGGTACAAAACCCTCTTCCCGGTCAGAAAGCTGCCCAATCCGGTGGGATACTCCCATCGTCAGTTTCCCGCCGCAAACAGGGCACTTGCCGAAGTGCTGTTCTGCCTGAGAAGGTGAGAAACAGATTCCGCATTTTCTATGACCGTCATGATGGTATTTCCCTTCCTCTGGGAAAAATTCGATGGTTCCCATTAATCCTCTGCCCGTCGTTAACGCTTGAGAAAGTCCGTGATAGGACAATTCTATGTCTAACAGACTGGCTTCCCTGCCAAGCTTTGCGGGAGAATGGGCATCGGAGTTGGAGATCAGCTGGAAACGGTCCAATGCTGATATGCTCCAGATCATGGAGGGATCAGAGGATAGTCCTGTTTCCAATGTATGGATATGAGGAGTCAGATCCTCAAAACACTCTTCTATGGTATCAAAACCGGAACATGCCCCAAACAAGGAGAAATGGGGCGTCCAGATATGAGCGGGGATATAAACTGCCCGCGAATCTGTTTCCAGCATCATTTCTAAAAGATCGTGACAGTTAAGTCCTAAGATAGGTCTGCCGTCTGAATGAATATTCCCCACAGCTTCAAGCTTCATGGAGAGTTGCTCTGCCGCATGAAGTCCAGGCAGGAGGAGAAGGCTGTGTACCTTTCTCGTCTTCCCGTTCTTTTTATAAATAGAACTGATTTCTCCGGAAATAACAAAGCGTGGAATCAGGGAATCGGAGGTGCTTTCTCCCTCCAGACGGTACTCTGCCTTCAACACATAAAGCCCTTCCTCTGCCGGAATCAGTTTTTCTTTTAACTCTTCTCTCCATGCCGGGTGAGTAAAATCACCGGTGCCAAGAATCCCGATGCCTTTTCGTCTGGCCCATAGATCCAGCTGTTCCGGTGTACAGTCTTTACTGGTTGCCATGGAATACCGGGAATGGATGTGTAAATCTGCTATGTACATTCTTTCACCTGCTTTTGTCAATATAGGAACAATTATACCCTTCTTCCCATCCCCACGCAACAAACAATCTCTTCCTGTTTTTTCCCATAGAGAAAGGGGCATTATCTGCCCCTATGTTTCTCCTTTTTCTTTTGCTGTTTCTGTTCAAACTTTTGCTGTGCTTTTGCCTCCCTTGCTTCCCGGGATTTAAGCTTTCGCTCCAGTTTTCCTTCTTCCTGCTGCAATTTCAGCGCCTGCTGGGATTTCGTGCTGATACCTGTGTTTTGGATCTGCCTGCGGACCTCCCTCAAAATCCGTTTGGGATTCTTACTGCTTTCTTTTGCAGCAGCTTCAACAGCCGGACTAAACCTCAGCTTGTCGTAATTTTTAAGAAGGAATTGGTTTACCTCGTAATCCTTAGGCTCCGGGCCGAATGTGATCTTGCTTACCAATAGCGTTCCATCCACTTCCCGCTCCAGAATGCCTACCCAAAAGGGCTCCTCAAAAAATACTGAAAATCTAACCGAAACCTTGTCCATAACAATTCCTCCTTTTATTGTTTCGACAAAGAACGGACGACCAGGAGGAGGGTTACTTAGAAACGGAGGTAAACCATTTCCGTCCGGACTACCAACCGGATCTCCATGGCAGATGCCATGAGCTGTGTTTTTATCTTTGCTTTTTTAATTATATCATTTCTGTTTCAATAATAAAAGACTTGTTAAACCACTGGCCCTGCTGCCAGCAAGTATTATCGGTTCCCTCTGCACAGGCTTACAACAGGCTTAAAATTACATGCGACCAAAAATAGGAAAACGGCATGACCAGCACCATGGCAGGCAGCATATTTGCAATGGGAAATGATTTGATTCCTGAAATACGAAGGCCTGTAGCGAGCATTAAAATGCCGCCGCATGCAGTAAAATCGCTGAGCATTTCCTTTGTTGTCAGCGGCATGATAAAAGAAGCGCTGAGAAATAAAAGCAACAGTACAATAAACTGGGGAACGCATACAGTACATGTAATAAACCCAAGACTTGCCGCGAAAATACCCGCAGTAAAAAAGTCTAGGATGGACTTGGAAAACAGAATCGTATGATCTCCAGTCATTCCTGCCTGCAAAGCGCCGAATATACCAGTTCCGCTTGCGCAAAACAGGACGACAATGCTGACAAGCCTCTGCATGAATTCCTCCTGACTTAACCCAGCCCCTTTCCCTGAAAACATCTTTGAAATAGGAGCCTGCACTTTCTGAGCCGCAACTGTGATGCCCCATTCCAAATGAATCAGTTCACCAATTGCAGTTCCAATGATTACTGCAAACACAACAGCAGGAAGATACGTCAGTTTTACGATAGAAGCGATTCCCATGGACATGGAAGCTACTCCGAAGATCAACGTGAGGTTATCACGAAGATGAGCAGGTATTTTATTTCCTAATAAAGCTCCCGCAGCGCCGCCTGTCAGCACTGCCAGACTATTAACAATTACTCCGATTGGCATATGTATCCCTCTTTTGTATTTAGTAAAATCCAGTTACAATCTAATGAATATCCGGCACCCAGCGGGAAGGATCTACATCCATAAACTTGGCACGTTTAAAACGGCTCTTCTGATCAAATGGTACGGTACAGTCAAAAATGGTTTTGCAGGCAATTCCATGGTCTCTTATGGATGGTGATATAGAAGGATCATTGGAAGGATCCAGTGGATGACAACGCACTCCGGGGATACAAACAATGCCGGAATCCCCCTGCATACGGGTATTCATTGCCCAAATGACATCATTGATATCAAAGGGGTCCACATCTTCATCAACAAGAAACACATGCTTTAATTCACTGAATGCAGAAAATGCAAGTAATGCAGCCTGGCGCTGTCTTCCCTCATCACTGGGGATCTTTTTGCAAAACTGAAGAACTGCCATATATTTTCCCCCGCCGCTTGAAGCGCAGTACACATTTAACAACTTTCCAGGCATAGCTTTTTCCACCATCTGGAGAATGCTGGCTTCCGTTGGAATTCCAGCCATGCTCACATGCTCCTCGCTTGGTCCGATACAGGTCTGCATGATGGGATTGATTCTGTGGGTTACTGCTTTCACTTTTATAACGGGAAGTTCGGGATTAGCAGGACCTGTGTATCCCGGAAATTCAGGCATGGCTTTTCCTGTGTTGGTATTCTGATCCTCTCTTACCCGTACTCCGGGAAGCAGTTCTCCTTCTATTACATATTCCGCATTGGCAATGCAATTTTCAGCTATGGTGATGCACGGGGTCAGCTCAACTGCTTTTTTGCGAATTGCACCTGCAATCTCCAACTCATTAAATCCGAGCGGTGTTGTAGGGGGTTCGAAACAGGAAGCAATTTCAATGGCTGGATCCACCCCAATGCTGATGGAAATTGGAAGGGGCTTTCCTGCTGCCTCTGCTTTTTCACGAAATACATTTAAATGCCTGGCTCCTGGAACAAAATACATGGAAATCTCATCTCTGCTCTGAATACACAGACGGTGTATGGTAACATCGGAAATCTTTGTTTCAGGATCGGATGCATAGCACATCCCCATTGTGATATAGGGACCTGCATCTTCCTCGGTGTTGGTAGGTGCCGGAACCAGCTTACGCAAATCAAAATCCGGATCGGATGCATAATGAACCACTTCCTGGCATTTAGCATCTTTCTGATCAATAACTACCGGCTTCACTGGATTCTTAACCGACTCGTTTAGCATATGGCCCAACCGTTCCGGTGTTTCATCCAGTAAATAACCGACTCGTTTGCGGCTTGCCAGCAGCCCGATTGCCACTTTCGCGCCTTCATGACCGGTTACACGATTAAAGATCATGGCTGGTCCTTCTTTTGTGGGCCGCATAACAGTACCTCCCGCACCTACATGACGGTAAACGCCGGATAGTTCTGCATGAGGATGAACTTCTACATCCGTTTCAATCAGCTGACCAGGAATTGACGCTAAAAGCTCTAAAGCTGAACGTAAATCATGTACTTTCATTTCTGACATAATAAATCCCCCTTTTCTATTGATGATAGTCTGATAAATTAACTATGCACTATATTGCGGCTATACAGTCAAGAGGATTTATACTATAATCGAATATGGGAAAATAATTGAATGTGACAATGAAAGGATTTATTATGAAAACTATGAATCAGAAGCAGTGGGTCCTGATTTGGAGTGCCCCGGTTCTTTGCATTTCCATGTTATTATTGATGCCTTTTTTAACTGGTAATATAGGAAAAACAGCTGGATATGTTACAGGATTTTGTATTTACTGGCTTATCTTCTGCCTGCCTGTTTCTGTATACTGTTCTGGTGGCTTCAGCAAGCTGAGAGAGATTTACCGTCAAAAATCCAATATATCAGCAACAAGGAAAACATTTTATTATGTCTTAGCATTGATTCCTTGTATTGCAACTTTTTTTGCAGTATTTAAAAATATTGCTCCAATCGCTGGTTTTCAGGTTTTGATCATTGCTCTGGTATTTGGAATCATAAACGGTACATTAGAAGAGATGTTCTGGCGAGGGATTTTTAATAAGATTTTTAATGATCATTTGATTTTGGCTTACCTTTACCCATCATTATTTTTTGGGATCTGGCACATTGCATTATGTTTTGCAAACGGTATTGTATACCAGGGTGGAGCTCCTTCCTTGGTTGGAGGTTCTCTTTTCATGGGACTCTTATGGGGGATTGCGGCCTATAAAACAAAATCTGTTAAAATTGTTACTGCAGCGCATATAACAACCAATTTCTTCGCATTTACAGGCCTTATTTACCAAAACTGGTTTATGTAAGCGATACTTTTTTCTTCACTGGAATCTGCAGACAGCAGTAATCCACCTCATGTTCCGTATTATAGAATGTAGTATCCAGCAGACATAGATCCAGCGCATCACCAATGATATCGTACCCCTGGGACTCCGCCCATTCTTTCAGAGTAAAAAAATCATTTTTATAATATGGAAAGGAGTATTTATACATGCAGGCAAATATACCTCCCGGAATCTCCTCAATGCCCGGGAAATTATACTCCCGGTCCGGGACCACGACGAAAATACCCGACCCCCTGTATAGATCCTCCGAGTCAAACTGGCTGCTCCTGATCAGAGTGCCAAACCCGATGGAAGGCACCGTACCCCAGTCAAAAAGCTGGTTCCAGGCCCTCATCAGCGTGAGATGAAGAATATTTTTACATGGTTCGCAGGGAAAAGGAACAAAAAGAATCTTTCTTGGTCCAATCTCCTTTATTAGAGGCGTAAGAATGGGATGCTCTTCGTGAAGATCCTCATAGAATCCAATTCTCTGCTCCAAATGCATTTTAGTTTTCTTCAGTTCGTGAATTTGCTTATCTACCGAATCTTTCTGCAATTCCAGAAGATTAATCACTGTATCGGGGCTGCGGTTTTCAAAGCTTCTCTTAATATCTTCCAGTTTCACCCCAAACTTTTTTAGAAGGCATATCTCCCGCAATACCGGAATCTGATAAACGCTGTAGTACCGGTAACCATGTTCATTAATGGAAACAGGTTTTAAAAGCCCGATATGGTCATAATAAATAAGTGTCTGACGGGTAAGGTGATGCAGTCTCGCCATCTCACTGATTGTGACAATTTCATCTCCCATAATGCATTCCCCCCATTACAGCATGTCTATATTATTAAGGAATCCAACTTGTCCACATCACTATTCCATGCCATATAAATGTCATTATGTAAGGATAGCGAAGGGCCTGACTTGGAATAGAAATTCAGAGTGCATGCAAAATGTGTTCTGCAATTATGCATAACCCATTTACATTTATGGCTGTTTTCCAGCGCAGAGCCATAAAATGCCGATAATTCCAGAATTGTATCCCGGTAATGTTCAAAGGACTCTCCCTGCTTTTCCAGCACAATTTTCTTCATTAACTGAACTGCATCTCCTGCAGTAATTTGTGATAGGTCCAGTTGATGCTCTGTCACAAACTTTTGAGCCAGCAAATCGTGCTCTTTAAACAGTCTGCAATCATCTTCTTCCCTGAAATAATCATTTTCCAATGGCGGCTTGGCGATTTTCTTAAAAAAATCACGGCCATATAGTTTCAAGATATCGGCATAGGCCTCGATCGCAAGCTTATATTCTTTTATAGTGGGACATGGTAAGCCATCCTCACAGCTATCCGGTACAATATCTTTCACCCCATAACTGCTGCATCTGCCTGAATAGCAGTTAATGACCATAAACAACCTTTTGTCCCATCCTCCGGAGTAAAACTCAACGACCTGCCTTGCTGTCTCTCCCTTACTGTTTTTGAATTTTTTGATGAACCAGCAACTATTTATATTTTCACGAGATACAAATCCGATGGGTATTAAAACATTTCCGATAATCTCTCTTGTTATTTCCTTTTTAGTCATAAATATATTCTCCTTTGAAATAAGCAAAACAGCGCAAGTATACGATTAGAGAATGTTACTTTGGCTTTCATTATATAATATATGTGATAGCAAACACAAGGGAATGCCGTTAAAAAAGTTACATTTTTTAATAATTATATCTTTTTAGCTTATACCATGTTTCCTGCAATTTCTCAACCGATGGGACAAAATTATACAACTTAAGTTCCAAAATTAGCATGCTGATACGAAAAATGGAGCCAGATGGTATGAAAAAGTCCCATACCATCTGGCTCCAAAATAAGACAAATTATGTTTTATATATCGTCCACTCCCTGCATTGCATCGTAACCAGTTTCACCGGTACGAACCTTTACTGCATCCCGGACGTCGTAGATAAATATCTTTCCATCGCCGATATGTCCGGTATAAAGTACTTTTCTTGCAGTCTTTATCACTTCCTCAACCGGAACTTTGGCAACGACGATCTCTACCTGTACTTTAGGCAAAAGCATCATATCCACAGGAATTCCCCTGTAATATTCCGCCGCACCTTTTTGCATCCCACATCCCAGAACCTGGGTTACAGTCATACCGGTTACACCAATTTCATTCATGGCAGATTTGAGTTCTTCAAATCTGGACTGTTTTGCCAGAATTTCAACTTTGGTCAGCACGGACTTTTGAGTACCTGTTCCCGGAAAATCAGCTAATCTAACAGGAATGGCTTCTTCCACAGGAACGTCCTGTCTGACTGTCTTAATTCCTGCCACCCCTTCCACCCGGTTCCCCAGATCTTCCATCGGCACAACAGGAAGAAAATCTGCATAGGCATTTGCAAGTCCATGCTCCGTACTGTCCAGACCTTCAATTTCTTCTCTGGAAGTAACCCGCAGACCGATGGTCTGGTCGATAATCTTAAATACGACAAACATTACAACTCCAACCCATGCCGCTACGGAAAGGACTCCCAGAAGCTGAATTCCCAAAAGATTCACGCCACCACCATACAAAAGACCGCCCTCTTTTGCAAAAAATCCCACCAGAATGGTTCCCAGCGCTCCGCACACACCATGTACTCCAATTGCTCCTACCGGATCATCTATCTTTAATCTGGAATCAATGAATTCGATAGACAGTACCACCGTCAATCCTGTACAGATTCCAATGATAGCCGCACCGCCCGGAGTCACGGCATCACACCCGGCTGTTATTCCTACAAGTCCTGCAAGGGTGCCGTTTAAAGTCATGGAAACATCCGGCTTTTTGTATCGGATCCAGGTAAATATCATGGTGGTGCAGGTGGATACTGCAGCCGCCAGATTGGTCGTCATAAAGATTCTTCCTGCTGCCTCAATACTGTCCCCTTCCATAGATACTGTGGAAGCACCGTTAAACCCAAACCAGCAGAACCATAAAATGAAAACCCCAAGGGCACCAAGTGTAATACTATGCCCAAGTATGGCTTTTGGCTTTCCATCCTTTGTATATTTTCCAATTCTCGGCCCCAGAAGATAAGCTCCAAGAAATGCAGCCACGCCACCCACCATATGGACTGCAGTAGATCCTGCAAAATCATGAAATCCCAGAGATGACAACCAGCCTCCGCCCCAGATCCAGTGACCGGATACCGGATAAACCACACCGGATATGATGGCACTATAAACGCAGTATGCGGAAAATTTTGTCCTCTCTGCCATGGCTCCTGACACAATTGTAGCTGCCGTCGCACAAAACACGGTCTGGAATATAACAAAGGACCAGAGGGAAACACCAGAGGGAAGTATCTTACTGTAATCGCCGTGTATAAAAAAGTCAATTCCTCCCCCGAACATAATTCCAAATCCAATAAACCAGTAGATGGGGGTTCCAATGCAGAAATCCATGAGATTTTTCATGATAATATTTCCTGAATTCTTGGCTCTGGTAAATCCCGCCTCTACCATGGCAAATCCTGCCTGCATAAAAAATACCAGCGCAGCCCCGAACAGAACCCAGATTGTATTGACAGCTGACATATGACTACCTCCGTTCCTTATATCGATTTACCGCCTCCAAAAGCCGTTCCATTGCCTCTTTTAAAACCCATAAAGGACAGGCGATATTAATCCGTTCAAATCCTCTTCCACCCTCTCCGAAAATATATCCCTCGTCTAAGAACAGCTGGGCTTCCATCTGCATGAACTTCTCTAGTTCCTGATAATCCATTCCCAATCCGTTGAAATCCAGCCACTGCAAATAGGTTCCCTGAAGATCGTAAACCTTCACCTCAGGCAGATTGTCTGCAACAAATTTCTCAACGAATTTCTTATTGTCATCCAGGTGCAAAAGCAGTTCTTCAAGCCATGTTTCACACTGGGTATAGGCGATTTCACACGCCTTATAACCCATTAAATTTAAAGAATGATAGCCTCTTGCGGCAGTGATCTTTTGCCTCATCGTTTCATTGGCAATGAAATGATTGGAGGTCTGAAATCCCGCCAGGTTGAAGGTTTTGCTGGGAGCGGTTGAGATCACACAGTTATTTACATACTTTTCTTCTAAGACTCCCATGGAAACATGGTGGTAACCAGGAAGAATCAGATCAAAATGAATTTCATCAGAAATAATAAAAACTCCGTTTCTCAAACAGATATCCGCAATCTTTATCAGCTCCTCTTCTGTCCATATCCGGCCTACCGGATTATGTGGACTGCATAATATAAGAAGAGTCACATCTTTTCTTGCCGCTTTTTCTTCAAAATCTGCAAAATCTATCTCATAGGAATCCCCGGTATTGATGAGCTCCGTGGTGACCAGTGTCCGCTTATTGTTTTCCACTGACATACGGAATGGATAATAGACCGGCGTCATGATGAGAACTGCATCTTCCGGCTGTGTAAATGCCGCCACCATCTGGCCCAGACCGGGCACCACACCTGCTGTCTCCACAATCCACTCCCGCTTTGGAGAAAAACCATGGCGTTTTTCCATCCATTTGATCACGCTGTCATAATAGGCATCGGTTGCTCCGGTGTATCCCAATATGGACTGATCTAGATAGGCTTTTAATCCCTCAATGATTTCCGGGGGATTTTTCCACTCCATATCCGCTACGGAAAGAGGCACAACATTTTCTCTCACATCGGGATTTTTTATTTTCATATCATTCCATTTAAATGAACCTGCATTTTCTCTTCTTACCAGGGTTTCAAAATCATAGTGCATTTGGCTTCCTCCGCTTAACGTCTCTTATTATTCACCTGCAGCCTGGGGATCCGTGATCCTCTTTAAAAACTGCTGTGTTCTTGGTTCTTTTGGATTCACCAGAATCTCAGAGGGTTTACCTTCCTCAACAATGCTTCCGCCTTCCATAAAGATGATTCTTGATGCCACCTCTCTGGCAAACGAAATCTCATGGGTTACAACAATCATGGTTATTCCAGTCTGGGCAACCGTTTTAATCGTGTTTAAAACCTCTCCTACCAGCTCCGGATCGAGAGCGGAGGTCGGTTCATCAAACAGAATCACATCAGGATCCAGAATCAGTGCTCTTGCAATGCCGGCTCTCTGCTGCTGACCGCCGGAAAGCTGGGACGGATAAAAATCACACCGTTCAGACAAGCCTACCTTTGCCAGTATTTCCCGGCTCATTTTTTCCGCATCTGCTTTTCCCATTTTCTTAACTGTCACAAGGCCTTCCATAACATTTTCCAGAATGGTTTTATTCTGAAATAAATTGTAATTTTGAAATACCATGGCCGTCTTTCTTCTCAGTTCAATGACCTGGGTTTTGGAATGCTTTTTGCAGTCTAACTGAAAGCCGTTGACTGCAACACTGCCGTCATCAGCACTGTCTAAGAAATTGACGGTACGAAGAAGCGTTGTCTTTCCGGAGCCGCTGGGTCCCAGAATTACGACTACCTCCCCTTTTTCAATCGTTAAATTAACACCCTTTAAAATGTGGTTTTTTCCAAATGACTTATGGATATTGCTCAGTTCCACCATATTTGCCATAATCTCTGCTCCTTCCTCATATTCGTGTCCCCGCTCAGGCAGATGCGCCTGCCCGGAACTTTTTAAGCCGGTCCTCACAGATGCGGAATAATTTATTCAGTACAAAGCTGATCGCTTCATAAATCAGAGTTGTCATAATATAGGCTTCAATAAAATTAAGCGCCGGCATAGCCAGTAAATTCGCCGTTGCCGTTATTTCATAAACACCTACATAATAAGCAAGTGACGTTCCCTTTACCAGACCGACGAAGATACCGCCAAGGTTTGGAATGGCCATGGCAAGCGCCTGGGGAAAGATAATCCGCATCAGCGCCTGTGTTCTGGTCATTCCCACACTGAATGCCGCTTCCATCTGCCCCTCATCAACGGCTGATAAGGCAGAGCGGAATATTTCTGAGGAATAGGCCGCCTGGTCAAGAGCCAGAGCAATAATCGCATATACGATGGGCGGAACTGCATTGATATCAATGGTGATTCCAATGCTCAGGCCATAGCTGTATAATAGAATGGGCAGGGCGTAGTAAGAAATGTATAGCAAAATCACCATGGGCACGCCCCGCATAAAGGAAACGAACACAGCTGAAAACTGGGACAAAACAGGAACCCTGTGCTTTCTGATCAATGCGATGGAAAGACCCAGCAGCCAGCCTGCAGCAGCTGATACAAGAGACATGAAGAGCGTGATGGGGACTGCAAGCATGATCTTTGGCAGCGCTTCTATGATAAATTTAAAATCCATCCTGTTTTCCTCTTTTCTTTAACTTGTTGCCTTCTTCCGGCCCTTTGTATAGATTTTTTCTGTGATTTTGCTGCAATACTCCAGGATAATGCAGGCCGCCCAGAAAATGATTCCCGTTGCAATATAGACCTCCAGCCGGTTTGCTCCATAGCTGGCAGAGCTGATGGCTCTTGCTTTTCCCATTAAATCGATGACGCCGATTGCAAAGGCCAGGGAAGTGTCCTTAAACAACATGATGATGTTATTACCCAGAGCTGGAATAGCAATGCCAAAGGCCTGTGGGAAAATAATCCGGCGAAATGCTGTAAATTCCTTCATTCCCACACTGTAAGCGGCCTCTTTCTGCCCCTTATCCACTGCCAGATAAGAGGCTCTCATCATCTCCGCCATATTGGCGGAGCTGCTGAGGGAAAGACATGCCACTATGAATACGGTCTTGCTGACTCCTGTTAAATCAATTCCAACGACCTGCGCCAGCTGGGGAAGCCCCAGATAGATTAAAAATATTAAAACAAGAGTAGGAATTCCTCTCATAAATGCGATATAGCCACCTGCAATCGCTTTTGGCCACTTTCTTTTTCCGATTCCAGCTGCAGTCACGAGAGCCCCCAGTGCCAGGCTGATCAAAAGTGATATCAGGAGAATCTCCATGGTAACAGGAAAAGCCCTTAATACATTGGGAATATAGCCCGGAATAGTCGCCGGTTTGAATGTGTTCTCCAAATTCTTTTCCCTCCATTCCTACAATCCATTTATTTTACTGTTGTGCTGACCATATCCGCATATTTTGAAAATACATCCTGACCAAGGTATTCGTTTGCAATCTTTGATAAGGTTCCGTCCTTTACCATATCTTTTAATGCTCCGTCAATGGCAGTATTTAAATCATCTTTTCCCTTTGCACACATGATGTAGGTATCCTCTACCATAACAACATCAGTAAGGGAAAGATTATCAAGCTTTAATTCCTTTTG
>JAQSYE010000283.1 GCA_029256305.1 Lacrimispora sp.
AAGTAATCAACTTATAAAATTTGAGCTTCTAACTCAATCAATAATGTGGTTTCCCACGTTCGGCAGCTGACCCGCCTGTCCGTCTGGGCTTAACTTCTTACGAAGTGGTCAATATTTGCATGAAAACGATAATGTCTCTTCATACTGGGGTAAAGAATAACATATTTTGCGGATTCATGTCAACTATTTTTTTGTAAAATTTTTGTGGTTCTTGAATCAGAACAGCCGCTGGCTTGAGAATGTCTATCATTTCTCAAACAGCGGCTGTCTCCCCACTCATTTGTTTTATAAATCTTTTTTGCTGCACATCTGAAGGCGATGCTGATACTTTTCTTTGGTGGCGAGGCCGCCTCTGATATGGCGCTCGGACTTGTTAATGTCCAGGATAACTCTGGCCCGGGCTGCCAGGGATGGATTGATGTGCTCTAAACGATCTGTCACATCCTTATGTACCGTAGATTTGGATATTCCAAATTTCTTTGCTGTCTGCCTTACGGTTGCATGGTAGTCTATGATGTAGTTGGCGATCGCAACCGCGCGTTCTTCGATATATTCCTTCAAGAAAATCCCCCTGCTAGGACGTTTTTACATACTTATGCAGGATGACGGTCAAGTATGAATGGTTAAATTTTATTTCTTATGAATTAATTTTACATTTAAATTACCATATTTTACCACCATGTAATAGATTTGTACAAAATGAAACCACATTTTTATACATTATTATATCTATAAGTTAGCAAATTTTCATTGACGCATTTGTGAAATCCAACTATAATTTAAGAGATTAATGTGCAATTATTTCTAATTCTAACATAAAAAGGAAACTACACAACAGAAAGAAGAGACTGTCATATAGTCTGTTGAGGTGCAAAGAATTGATCTATTTACCTATTGAAAAATTGACTGAAGGTATGGAGTTAGCCCGCAACATACCAGGTTTAAACCCCATGCTGCCTTTCGCTGTGACCGGCTACATCCTGACTGATCGTACCATAAACAGAATGCTTAGTATCGGAATACAGGGAGCTTATATTCAGACTGAGCTTACACAGGGAATTGAGGCAGTAGACATCGTAGAGCCTGAATTAAAGGCCAAAATGCTGATTAGCATACAGGAAACTTTCGAAGAAAGCCTTAAAAAAGTCACCTTTCAGACCAGCAGACAAATATATGAGAATATTGCTGACGTCGCCAAATCCGTCGTCATGAATGTATTAAATATGGACAAATATCTTTTTCAGATGATCGACATCAGAGACTATGACAGCTATACCTATTCCCACAGTCTGTATGTAGGTATTTTAAGTGTACTCATTGGACGTTATATCGGACTCCCAATTTCCAAGCTGAATGACTTAGCTATCTGCGGTCTCTTGCATGATATCGGAAAAACGGATATTCCAATTGAAATTACCAATAAGCCCGGACCTCTGACAAAAGAAGAGTACGAGATTATGAAGCATCACCCCAGCCTCTCCTATGATAAGCTGTTTGACTGCAATTCCATCTCCCAGTCTGTGCTTCAGGGAATTCAGACCCACCATGAGAAATACGACGGAAGCGGCTATCCCTTTGGCCTTGCAGGGGAAAACATTCCTCTTTACGGTCGTATACTTGCTATCGCAGATGTTTATGATGCCTTAAGTGCCACAAGGCCATACCGAAAGGCTTGGAATCCAAGAAAGATATTCGATTATCTGACCAGCTGCTGTAATTCCCATTTTGATCCGGAATTGTTATCCGCCTTTTTTCAATGTGTCTCCGCCTATCCAATTGGTACAATCGTCAGATTAAGTGACGGAAGCACGGCTGTTGTTAAAGATAATACCCCGGGATTCTCACTCCGGCCAATTATCCGCTTCATCAATCCTTCCAGTGTTGCCGGTAAGGAAATCAACTTGTCAAGTGAAGCACTTAACATCACCATTATAGAGCTGGATGATTAATAGAATGAATAAAACAGGTGGACGTTCACCAAGAATTCAGGTGAACGCCCACCTATATCATCTTTATACCAATCGAGACCAATGAAACCTCACTTGATGCCTTCTGCCTTAAGAATCGTATCCAGTAATGCTTCGCATCCTTCTTTTACATCGTTATACGTCACATCAAAATCACCGGTATACCATGGATCCGCAATATCTCTGGGATACGGGCTATAATCCAGAAGCCTCTTTATCTTCCTCTTTAGATCACTCCCTACAATTCTCATGATCCCGGTAATATTCCTCTGTTCCATTCCCAGTATATAATCATAATTTTCATAGTCTTTCTTTTTCAGCTGCACCGCGCATTTGCCTGTCGTAGAAATCCCCAATTCCTTTAACTTATTTCTGGTACCATGATGAACCGGATTACCGATTTCCTCTGAACTGGTAGCTGCGGAAGCGATGTAAAATTCTGATGCTAAATTCTTCTTTTCTACAAGATCCCTCATTACGAATTCTGCCATAGGAGATCTGCATATGTTACCAAGGCAGACAAATAGTATCTTTATCATAGGTTTAAACTCCTCTCGTTTTTTCCCCTCCATGTATCCCTTATCGTATGAATTTTCTCATAGAATAACTTGTTTAATCACTTGAAATACAGTTATTTAATGCTGCTATAAGCCCATCTTTATCATAATCCCTGCCTATAAATACGAGCTGATTCATACGGTCACCATAGATCTCATCCCAATCTTCCAACACATCCGGATAAGCCTGAAAGATCTCCTCTTTCTCATCGTTCGAAAGTGCAGCTACCCAACTGGTGGCTTCCGAAACAGAAGCATTATTTCCCGCCTGTTCAAACAGCTGAGCATGTGCCAAATCATCAGAAAACCACATATAGCCTTTGGCTCGTATGACTGTTTCGGGGTAATTTTCTTCCAGAAATTCCATGAACCTTTCACGGTCAAAAGCCCTTCTTTCTTCATAGACAAAAGAAGAAACTCCGTAATCATCTGTCCCGGAATAATCCATATATTTTTCTCTGGCAAGTGCTTTCTGCAAAGAAGAGGAACTCATAACTCTGTCATAATCAAACTCTTTTCCATCAAATATAAGCCGGGTGTCAACTTTTCCCCACGTTGTCTCAATGATTTCTGCCTCAGGCTGAATCTGCTTTATTGTATTTATTACCCGATCAATTCTATCTACTGGCAGTAAATCACACTTATTTAAAATAATTGTGCTGCAAAATTCTATCTGGTCTATAACCAAATTTATGATATCGGGCTCCTCTTGCCCATCTTCATTCAGCTGTTCTTCCATCTCACCCAGGAACTCATTATAAATCCGATCTGCATCTACAACAGTGATAATAGAATGTAAATAAACACCGGAATGATCCGGATCGTCTTCAGATGGCAAAAAACCTTCTGCGATTGATACTGGATTGCTGATTCCCGATGCCTCCACTAATATTTTGTCTACTCTTTGATCCTTGGAAAGTTCCTGAAGTTGATTCATAAACTCTTCCCGCAAAGAACAGCAAATACACCCATTCTGTAACTCTACCATCTTTGTAGTTTCTTGCGAAGAATTCTCTTTTTTTATCAACTTTCCATCTATATTTACGCTTCCCATATCATTTATAATTAATGCAAGACCGCTGTTATCCCCATTCTCAAGCAATCCCTGAAGCAGGGTCGTTTTTCCTGAACCAAGATATCCGGTGATCAATATTACAGGCGTTTTCTTATCTATTTTTCTATTCATTGTAGTCATCTCACTTTTCCATAATCGGTAACAGTTCTTTCTAAAAGCAAAAAAAGCGCAAACCCACACCTGGATTTACGCATTCCTATTTTAAGCAGTATTACATATAATACATATACCCTCAAAACCACACATTGTTATATATCTATCATCCGTTCTTACTCTTACCTAAACCAACCTGGTTAAGCCCTCGACCTATTAGTGAC
>JAQSYE010000284.1 GCA_029256305.1 Lacrimispora sp.
CGATGGCTGGAGAGAGATCGAAGGCATCGAAGGCATCAGCGCAGAAGGCGATCAGCACTGGTTCTTCTTTAAAAACGGTGCTCCTTACTTTGCGAAAAAAGGTATTGAATTATTCACTGTAAACTCCCAGAAATATGGATTTAATACAAAGGGTGAAATGCAGACCGGACTTAAGGTTGTTAATCTGGAAGACGGAAACACTGCAAACTTCTATTTCGCAGACAACGGCGTGATCAACACTGGAAAACAGTCCATTAATGACGAAGATTCAGGCGAGAACCAGATCTGGTACTTTGTGACTTCAGGAAGCAAGAAAGGTCAGGGCTTCCACGGTATTCTTGACGATACTCTTTACGAGTATGGTTTAAGAAAGGCAGCAGATGCGGATTTAAGAGTTGCTCCATTCGCTCTTAACGGCAAAAACTATCTGGTGAATACCAATGGTGTTCTTCAGAAAGCTTCCTCCACATCTAAGTCCACAGCAAAACCAGAGCTTGGCGCAGGTTTCAGAGATTTCAAAGACACCAATGAAAAAGTTTATGTTGTTGATGTAAATGGTATTATTCAGTAAATAGAACACCTTTATAAATGAAACATCCGTTCAATTGCCAAAAAGCCCGCAGCGTAACAGCTGCGGGCTTTTATTTATTTATTAACAATTATAATGATATTATCTGTACAAAATGCATAAATAGTAATCTTTTTATCGATATCTCGGTTTTTGCGTTATATTTTTGTCGATTTAACGTTATACATATAGGAGTAGATTGTTTATCAATCTATAAAAAAAGGAGGAGACCAATGAGAGAACTGTCCGTGTACTATTGTTCCAAATGCGGGTATTATGGTTATTATCAGCTGGAGAGGAATGCGGTATGCCCAAAGTGCAAGGTGGAAATGCTTGCACTGTCCATCAGCTATCAGGCTTTCATGGATTTGTCCTGTGAAGAAAGGGACGAACTGCTTTCCTCTCAAATCATTGCTTCATCGTCTCCCTATGTAAAGCGCATTCTGGTGCCTCACAGAGTTAATAATAACCGGGAAATCATTGCCCGAATGGGAGATCGAATTACCGAACTCGAGATAGAAAATGAAAAACTGAATAAAACCATTGAATGGATGCACCAGACAATTTGGGAAATGGTACGCAAAAACAAAGGATTAGCTATAAGTGACCCGCAGGAATCCCATAAGGGGATTGATCCCTGACAGGGACATACCTGGAGTGCCCCCCTGCACTCCTAACCCATCCCCTGTCAGGCGATTTTGTCAGTACTTATGTAACGACTGATCAATCTGTTCAGCGTCTGATTCAACCTTTCAATCACTCTATGGAGTCTCGAATTTTCTTCCATCAACTTCTTATTCTCCATCTCTACAATCCGCAGTTTCTCAGCATCTGTCATAAAGATACCCCCTCCTTCTTCTGCTTTACTTGTAATCAATATAAGGCCTTTCCATGTGTTTGAAAAGTGAATTTTATCGCATTATTCGACATTTTTCACATTTTTTTAGTCAATTTAATCAATTAATCTATGATCTTTTTGATAAAAGTACTACATATGCCCTGCCGAAAAAAGTCTGGCACTAGATATGCGATTCCCTTAAATCTTATATTGTCGACATAATTGATAACAATTATAATAGATTTCTTGATAATTATTTTAATTTACCATTTCATTTCTACTCTCGTCAGATTTTTCACATATATAACGTCATATAACTATTTATTGTTTTCACAACCTCAAAAAGCCGGTTCGGGATCCGGCTGAATGAGAGATATTTATTTTTAAACACGATGCGAATCAGGAGCTCTTGAGCCTGGTCATAAGAAGTGGAAGCTTAAGCTCGTCAAGTACCTCATTGATATGAAACAGGACAGAGACAGTCCCGTCTGTCTTTCTGTCACCGGTAAGAAACCAGCAAATAACTGCATCATTAGGAAGAGATGCAGACAATGCGTATCCCGCTTTTTTTAGCAAATGCTGTATCTCATCAATTCCAAGTCCAAGAGAAATGGCGATTGCCAGAAGCGTTTCCTTAGATGGCTGCTTATGGCCCTTAATATATTGAAGCATCCGTTCACTCACATTGGCTGCTTCGCAGATTGACTTGCACCTTCCTCTTCTGCCATTTAATAATTGTCTGAAATACCCGTTAAAATCATAATCGCTGGTTAGGGAGAGTCCTGCCTTATTGGCCAAAAGCTCGGTTTCCTCTCCTGTCAAATGAAATATTTCTGTACAGGATGCAATTACCTGCATCTTGGATTGTCTTGTCTGAGTGCTATAGGGGTGATTTTTCCACCATGATACAGCCTGTTTATTTACCCCCAGTTTCTGATACACCTCCTCAAGAAGCCTTAAATCATTTGTCTTCTTATAGTCTTTCGCAAGACTATTTAACGCTGTATAGAAGCTTTCTTCCAGGATCACACCATGATCATTCAGCCATTGTTTTGTCTTTTCATAGTCCATTTTATTCCCCCGTCTTTCTTAAAATACAGTTTCTGGCGGTTATTACCACACAAAAAAAGCCAGTTGGCTGCGTATACCAACTGGCTACATTATATCTGTATTTTTTTTATTGGAGACGTGATATCCCTAAGATGCAAAAAGCCGTCATAACAGGCTAATCATCGGGGTAAACGGTTAATAAGAAACCATCTTAACCCTCATAATCAACGGTACCCATACAGGTTAAGTTCACGGTGTTCTTAAGCAGGTCACCTGGAGAGATGAAAAACTCATACATGTCCTTTAGCTTTTGTAAATAACAAACTGCATCACTTCCATTAGTTTCTAATCCTTTCGTAAAAGTCTTTACAAATTGAATGCAAAAACGGGTTACTTCTATAATAGTGTCATCCGGCAGTTTTTGCGGAGCGGAAAGTTCGACTTCATTCTGATTCTTACTCAGAGCTTCATATAATTGATTAATTGTTTCATCCACATTCTCGTTGGTTACGGGGCTGTTTTCCACACTTACGTTAAATATCCGGTTGTTATAACTGGAAGGATCGCTCTGTATGGTTTCAATAATCTGATCTATCAGATGAAAGCCTGTATTTTCCTTTAAATGAATCTCATACCCTTCTCCCGCCTCCTTATAACAATGGTAAGCAAACTGGGAGCACATCATCGCTTCTCTTCCCTTATATATCACGACATCTTCCAGTTCCATTAAAATACCCATGGAAAGCTTTACAATCCTTGTTACAAGGCCTTGAAGCCCTGTATCACCCAGCATGTTGTTGGTGATACAATACAGACCGATAAATGGAAGCTGGGCGTGGGCATAAGGCAGCTCCTCCTTGACATACCGTGCTGCAATATTCATTACTGGCTGGCAGTCGTTGTTTCCCGGGTTTAACCGCATCACATAGGCGGTTCTTGCTGTTCTGGTAAGAATTGTATCCTCCACAGCGTTAGGTGGTGTCTCCTCGATCACGGTTCCTGTGGACTTGTCCGGTCCGCAGCTTAAGGCGGTATGGCTTACTTCTGATCTGGTAACCCAGGCAATAATTTTAGATATCTTATCTTCACTTGGCTCCAGTAAAAGGATATCTCCTGCCATTAGTTCACTTACTCTGACTTTTTCGCTCATCGTTTCATCCTCCTGAATTAATTGAAATATTGTTTCAGTTCCTTTACCTTATTCCGACTGACCAGTATCACATCGGAAATGTCCTTAAAATACATATCATAGGTATAGTTAATTCGCGGCCGGAACCGGTCTGCTCTGGAGAGATTAGCCAGGTAACACTTATGAGTCCTGAAAAATGAATTCTTCTTCAGCTTCTCCTCATAAAAGTTCAAGGTTTTATTCCCCCGAAACACGTGATCCCTGGTATGTATCATACAAACCCCTTGTAACGCTTCTATATAAAATATATCAGCT
>JAQSYE010000054.1 GCA_029256305.1 Lacrimispora sp.
GGATCTGTTGCTAAAGATTATGTAATTAACGGCATGGCGGATTTAGCGGTTATGGTTACGAAAGAACTTTCCCACAGCATGCTGGAATACATTCCGCTGCGGAGAGAAAATTTGCTTCTGGCAGTGCCAAACGATCACTGGTGCCTGCAGCAGATTAATAAAAGTGCAGTGGATTTTTCTTGCTTTTCCGAAGATTCTTTTATCTTAAATCCACCGAAAAGCACCTTTCGCTCCTGCGAAAATGAGATATTTTCAAGCCGACAGTTTACTCCGTCTATCCTGTGTGAGTCCAACGATCTGACTGTGATGAAACATATGGTCAGCTGTCGCAAGGGGATTGCCTTTTTACCGGAGTCTGCAGTGGAGGAGGAGAACAACTATGTCTGCCTGCCTTTAACTCCTCCTGCCGCCTTCTATATTGTGATTGCTTATCGTAAAAGCTGTAGTCTTTCTAAGCCTGTAAAAGATCTTATTAAGCTGCTTTTAAGAGTCTGTGACAATACGTAATAATAAAGGAATTGTTATAAATGTATAAAAATCCATAGATAGATTTGTATAATTAGTGAAAAAATCATTTGTACCTTTAAAAGTATTTGACAAAGTGTTATAACAGTTATACAATTACCACATATTTAATAAAAGGAGATGGGAATGACAGAACAAAATTTTCAGACAGCTTCGGATATCGCATATATGATTATCTCCCAGAAAATTATAGACGGAGAATTTCTTCCTGGAATGAAGCTTTCCAGAAGAAAGATGGCAGAGGTAACAGGGGTCAGCGTAATACCTGTAATTGAAGCATTAAAGCGATTAGAAGAAGACAGGTTAGTTGAATCAAAGCCCCAATGGGGTTCCTTTGTTGCAGTACCTACACTGGAGAAGATTAAAAAAAGCTATCAGCTTAGAGAAGCCATCGAATGTCAGTCTGCCCGGATTCTGGCAGAAACTATGACAGAAGAGCAAAAAAGTATTTTAATGGTCATTGCTACAGAATTAGATACAATTCCTTACAAAGCAGAAACACAGATAGACAGCAGGAATTCACATCTGATGTTTCATACCAGGCTGACAGAATTTACAGATAATCATCTGTTAGTAGATACCTTAAGGAAGATCAATCTTTTCTGGATGCTGTGTAAAGCAATTGGTACCAATGCACCCAAGAATGTATATCCAAGGTACTGGCACAGGTATCTGGTAGAAGAGATTGCAAAAGGAGATCCAGACCATGCTGAACAGGTGATGCGACAGCATATCAATGATTCATTAATCACAATTATTGCCGCGGAAGAACACAATATTTAATTGGGTTCCGAAACGGCAATAAAAAAGAATTAAAGTGTTATAACAGTTATATATATTATAACAAAGCTTTAATCGGGGCAGAAAGTATGGGAAAAGCAAACACAATATGATGTAATTGGAGGATAATTAAATGAAGGTTGGGATGAGAAAAGCAGTAGGATTTATGATGGCATTGGCTCTTTTAACAGGGGCGGTTACTGGGTGTTCCGGTGGGGCTGGGCAGTCAGGCAGCAAAGGGGGAACAAGATACATATCCATAGCAACTTCCAGTTCAGGAGGGGCTTTTTCAATTATCGGGACAGCAATGTCAGATATAATTAATAAAAATATGCCGGGAACTTCGGCCAATATTGAAATCACCGGGGGATCATCAGAAAATCTTCTTCTGGCAGAAAAAGGAGATGTAGAGCTGGCAATGGCAGCTTCTGATGTTCTGGCTCTTGCCCTGGAGGGAAAAGGGAGCTTTGAGGGGAAAAAGATTGCTAAAGATTCCATAAAAGGAGTTATGGGAGGACATTTAACCACTTTGCAGGTTTATACCATAAAAGCAGGAGATATAAAATCTTTTCAGGATTTGAAAGGAAAGAAGATTGCAGTTGGACCTGCAGGCAGCGTGGCAGGAGATGCCATGAAGGCAGTTATGGATTCATATGGTTTTGAGATTAATAAGGACTGGACACCGGAATATCTTGCCCATGGAGATGGGGCAGAGGCTTTAACAGACGGCAATGTAGATGCAGTTTGTATCATGAGCACACTTCCTGCCTCACCGGTTGCCACTGCAGCAGCATCCAAAGAGATTCGTCTTCTGGACATTGATAAAGAACAGTATGAGAAAATATTAAAGGACTGCCCCTACTATCTCCCTGCTTCCATAAAAGCCAATGTTTATAATGGACAGGATACACCCGTGGAACGATCCATTGGCAGTGCAAGCATTATGGTCGCCAGTTCAAAGATATCTGAGGATGATATTTATCAGATCGTTAAGGCAATTTTTGAAAACAACGACACCCTGGTAGCTGCTTATCCACAGTGCACCGAATGGTCAGTGGAAAATGTGACAAGAGGGCTGAATGGTCTCATAGATATGCACCCCGGAACTATTAAATACTTAAAGGAAATTGGTGTAATGAAGTAATGAAGTAATGAAGTAATGATGCCATGATGCGCAAAGGAGACTTGATTATGTTTGGAGAAAAGGGAAGAGATCATATTCAGATAAGATTACAGGAGATCTCTGTTATGGTAATTGGATCAATACTGGCTTTGTTTCATATATTCACCTCATTTTTTGGTGCACTTCCATCTTATCAGTACCGAATCATTCATCTCATTCTGTCCATGATGCTGGTGCCGCTGTGTTATGAGGTTCTTCCTGGCAAACACAAGAATAGAAAGATGATAGTTCAGATTCTGCTGTTGGGCATTCTGGCAATTGTGGGCATTTATTCTTATTCCATTGCCAATGACATGTGGAAGCAAAGCGGAATCATGACTAACATGGATTTAATTCTTGGGACACTTTTAATTGCTCTGCTTCTTTATTTCACATGGAAAGTGGTGGGAGCAGCAATGCCTGTCATAGCAATTCTGTGCATATTGTACGCCATGCTGGGATCCAAGCTTCCTTCGGGAATCGCCCATAGAGGATATGACTGGAGCCGGATTACAGAACTTTTGTTTAAAGGGACAAACGGAATTTTCGGTACACCCCTTGGTGTATCTTCCATCTATGTCTCCGTATTCGTAATTTTTGCCAGTGTTTTAGAAGCTTCAGGTGCAGGTGACGTATTTATTCGACTGACACAGGCTCTTTTAGGAGGGTATCGGGGAGGTCCGGCAAAGGTAGCTGTAGTAGCAAGCAGTCTTTTCGGCACAATATCCGGAAGTGCTGTGGCAAATGTGGTGGGTACCGGGGCATTTACAATACCACTTATGAAAAAAAGCGGATTTAAACCGGAATTTGCTGCGGCAGTAGAGACTGCAGCATCAAGTGGAGGACAGCTGATGCCTCCAGTAATGGGAGCGGCGGCTTTTATTATGGCGGATTATATTGGTTCCTATCAGCAGGTTCTTATTTCTGCCATTATTCCTGCCATTTTATTTTATATTGCATTGTTTATGATGATAGATTTAGAGGCCCTGAAAAATAACTTAAAAGGTCAGTCAAAAGAGGAACTTCCAAGTTTTAAAAAGGAACTGAAAAACGGCTGGTTTTTACTTCTTCCGCTGGCACTTTTGGTGTTCTTACTGGTAGGGATTCGTTATTCTGCACAGAAGTCTGCATTCTTTTCAATCATCTGCCTGGTTTTAATCATGCTTTTCTACCCTGGCAGGAAAAGAACGGTCCGGGAAGTAATGGGGTTAATTGCAAAATCCTCAAAAGGTATGATAAGTGTTGCACTTACAACAGGAACAGCGGGTATTATCGTAGGAATCCTCATGCTTACCGGAATCGGATATAAGCTCTCATCCCTGCTGATTGCTTTGTCAGGAGGTCATGTTTTTCTGCTGTTGTTCCTTACCATGCTGACCTCTGTAATACTTGGCATGGGTATGCCTACATCAGCAGCTTACGTTCTCCTTGCAACACTTATTGTTCCTGCACTTGAGGAACTGGGAGTAGCGAAGCTGGCAGCGCATTTCTTTGTATTTTATTTTGGTATTATGGCAAATGTGACACCTCCGGTCGCAGTGGCGGCCTATACGGCGGCAGGAATAGCAGAAGCCAATTCCATGAAAACAGGGCTTACGGCATGGCGCCTTAGTCTGGCTGGATTCCTCATGCCATTTATCTTCTGTATGAATCCTGCATTAATTGGTCAGGGATCGGCGGTTGAAATTGCGTTAGCAGTTGTCACTGCGCTGGCAGGCTCTTTTGGTCTGGCAACAGGAATTCAAAGATATTTTAAGGGCCGGCTGTCTGTAATTCAGACTGTAATTGTATTGGCCGGAAGTATTGGTATGATGGTTCCAGGTTCTGTGACGGATATTGTTGGCTGCCTGCTGCTGGGTATTGTTTACGCAACTCAGATAGCAAAGGAAAAAAAAGAGCAGGTGCCGGTATTAACACAGAATTAAGATTTTAAGTAAGAGAGATTAGAAAGGTAGATAAAATATGGCATACAAAGTTTTGATTCCCCAGGACATTGCAGTAGAAGGAAAGGAATACTTACTGAAACGAGGATATGAAGTGAAAATGGGGTCCGGTGTGACAGAAGAAGATTTAATTCGGGATGTGGCCGATTGTGATGCCATTCTTTTAAGGACTGCCCAGATTACCAGAGAAGTACTGGAATCAGCTAAACATTTAAAGATTGTTGCAAGACATGGTGCAGGATACAACAACGTAGATCTGGCGGCGGCTGAAGAGTTGGGAATATGGGTGACCAATGCACCCGATTCTACAACCACTTCTGTGGCAGAATTTACCATAGGAGCCATGGTTGCAGCAGCGAAGAAAACCTTTTTTATGAGCGGTAAGATGAAAGAAGGAGATTTCTTTTATAAGAACAGTCATAAAGGAGTCGATCTGGCTCATAAAACGCTTTCTGTCATTGGTTTTGGGCGGATAGGAAAAGAGGTTGCACGAAAAGCACATGCTGCCTTTGATATGAAAATCGTTGCATATGATCCTTATGTTAATCTTGAGACTGTACCGGAATATGTGAAGATGGCGGAATGGGATGAAGCTTTTTCAGAAGGGGACTTTGTCTCATTACATATGCCTTTAACCAATACGAACAGAGGCACAGTCGGGAGCAAAGAATTTGTAAAAATGAAAGATACGGCTTTTTTCATAAACTGCTCAAGAGGAGAGCTGGTAAACGAAGAGGATATGGCAGAAGCAGTCAAAAATAATCTGATTGCAGGTGTATTTACGGATGTTCTTTGCCAGGAGCCACCCAATCCCCATAATCAGTTGTTATCGTTGGAAGATGTTATAGTCACTCCTCACATGGCTTCCAATACGGAGGAGTGCATGATTTTGATGGCGGTTCAGGCGGCGTCTCAGATTGATTTGGTGCTTTCCGATGAAAATCCTGTGTGGGCAGTAAATAAACCATATTTTGTGAATTGATGCGTTTGTTTTGTAGAAGAATGAGTCCAGTTGTGATAAACTAAATTCATTGATTGAAATCTTTTGAAATGAGGACACATATGGAACAAATTGCGATTCTTCTTCCAAGGCAGACCATTTTAAAATATGCTCAGAACGTGTTGGAAAAAGAAGAAACTGAGGTTCAGCTTTTAAAGGTAGTAGAAAATTCCAATGCGGTAGTGGAGGCAAAAGAGGCAATTGATGTAGGTGCCCGTGTTATCATTGCCAGAGGATTGCAGGCTACGCTGATTAAAGAAAGTTTTAATATTCCTGTTGTGGAAATGCCCATTACGGTACGTGAATTCGGATTTATGATTTTAAAAGCAAAAAAAATGCTGAAAAAGAATCACCCTTCCATTGGGATTGTAGCATTTGAAAACATGTTCGAAAGTCTGGATGAGCTGGACGAGCTGTTTGATTTCGATCTGCACTTTTATAAGCTGAATGAACTGGAAGACACGAGAAACTTTGTCAGTCAGGCTATCATTGACGGAGTGGAATTAATTATCGGCGGAGTGAAAACCAACCAGATTGCCTTTGAAATCGGGTTCCCCAGCCTGTTTATGGAAACAGGAGAGGAGTCTATTACGAAAGCGCTTCAGCTGGCAGTTCATATGCTAGAGTTGGCAGAGCAGGAAAGGCAAAACAAGGCACAGCTTGATACACTCCTTGACACATCCTTTAGCGGAATCATTAAAATTAATGCTTATCAGGAGATTGTGGCAGTGAACCGGGTGATTGAGCAGCTGCTTGGGAAATCAACCAGTGAGATAATCGGCTTTCCCATTGATAAGGTATTTGACGGAATTGATACAGAAAGCATTGATGGAATCTTAAGCGGAAGAGAAGAGCTTTACTCCACATCCTTTTCCATAAAAAATCAGCTGCTAATGGTGATCGGAGCCCCAATTCAGTACGATGGACATTATAGCGGAGCCATTTTGACTTGCCATAAAGTTCGAACGGCAGAGCGGGAGGAAGCACAAGAGCAGGGGGCTAAGCTGGCAGGCGGTTATCTTGCGGGTCATAATTTTCACCATATCCTTAGAGAGTCCGGTGAGATGAAACGGTGCATAAAGTTGGCAAGAGCTTATGCAATTTCCAGAAACCCGGTTTTTATTTACGGAGAAACCGGCACGGAAAAAGAAATTTTCGCGGAGGCGATTCATAATAACAGTCCCCAAAAGGGAGGCCCGTTTATCAATATCAATTGCAGTACACTGTCGCCGGAGGAACAGAAACAGGTTCTGTTTGGTTTTGGAGAAGAAAACAGGAAAAAAAACAGCGCCGCTCTGGAAGCGGTCGCTTTTGGAACCATATTTTTAGAAGAGGTGGACCGGTTATCCACAGAGTGTCAGTACCTGCTTTTTAAAGCAGTTCGTGACAGGCTTTTCTGGGACCGTGATTCTATGGTAAAGCGTGTTCTGCCGGTTCGCCTGATTGCAGCTTCCGGGAAGGAACTGGCGGTACTTGTGAAACAGGGAAAGTTCCGGGAGGATTTATACTTTTTCCTTTCTGCTTTAAAGATTTCGTTGCCTCCGCTGCGGAAAGAGCCGGAAGAAATCCGTCGCTTTACCGGGCTGTATCTTGAGAAATATAACTCTGCTTATTCTCGATATGTGGAAATCAGTGAAGATGCCCTGTGCATTATGGAGGAATATTTCTGGCAAGGAAATTTATTGCAGCTGGAGAGTTTTTGTGAGCGTCTGGTTCTCACAGCCCACAGAAGAAAAGTGGAAGAGGGGATGGTGCAGAATCTATTACTGGAGCTCTATCCTGTTACCAGAGAAGAGAATGGAACCGATCAGATCGTAAGAAACCAAAATCCGGAAGCACTCCGAATAGAGATGCTGATGGAGCGATTTAACGGAAGGCGGACTGAGGTGGCAGAAGCAATGAAGATCAGCACGACGACCCTGTGGAGGAAAATGAAGCGTTACGGAATTGGAAACAACTATGACTTATAACGGATTAATTTCAGGGGATTGCAAATAATTGCAATCCCTATTTCATTATTTGAAAGAATAAGAAAGATGACAAAAAAAGACAAAATGCTTGTGGTGTCTGCCAATAGAATGAGAAGTTAAATATAGTTATAATCAGATAAGTAAAAGATAGCTTTTGGTAAAGGAGATATAAGATGATACCAGTGATAACTAAAATGGAAGTTTATCCAGTGGCAGGAAAAGACTGCATGGAATTAAATTTAAGTGGAGCTCACGCACCGTTTTTCACTAGAAATATTGTTGTCCTGTATGCGGATAACGGCGAGATGGGAGTAGGAGAGGTACCAGGAGGAAAAAAGATCACTGATGCACTCTTAGAGTGTATTCCCCTTGTAAAAGGTACAAAAATAAGCGAATACAAGAGCACCCTTTTAAAAGTAAAGGAACATCTGGATTCCAAAGGGGAAGCAGATGTAAGAGGAAATCAGACCTTCGATTTACGTACAGGCGTACATGTGGTGACTGCCATTGAAGCTCCCTGTTTAGATCTTCTGGGTAAATATTTAGAGGTTCCGGTATGTGAACTGCTGGGGGAAGGAAAACAGAGGGACAGCGTACGTATGCTGGGTTATTTATTCTTTGTTGGAGACAGAAATAAAACAGATCTTCCCTACGACTCTGAGCTGGACGCAGACTGTGAGTGGTATCGGATCCGTCATGAGGAGGCTCTTACTGCCGATCAGATCGTAGCATTTGCAAAAGCCACCAGAGAAAAATACGGATTCCAGGACTTTAAGTTAAAAGGCGGCGTACTTCCAGGTAATGAAGAGATGGATGTGATCCGGGAATTAAAGAAAGCATTTCCTGATGCACGGATCGATTTAGACCCTAACGGCGGCTGGCTTCTTGAAGAAGCTGTGGAGTATGTAAAAGGAATGCAGGGGATTTTGACCTATTGCGAAGATCCCTGCGGAGCGGAAGGTGTTTATTCCGGAAGAGAGATTGTCAGTGAATTCCGCCGCCGCACCGGTTTCCCTACGGCTACCAATATGATTGCAACAGACTGGAGAGAGGTGGGGCATTCCCTGGAATCCCAGGCTGTCGACATCATACTGGCTGATCCCCATTTCTGGACAATGAACGGTTCTGTCCGTGTTGCACAGATGTGCCATGACTTTGGTTATACATGGGGCTCCCATTCCAACAACCACTTTGATATTTCTCTCGCTATGTTTACCCAGGTAGGGGCAGCAGTTCCAGGTGAGTACAATGCACTGGATACCCACTGGATCTGGCAGGAGGGCTTAGAGCGTCTGACAAAAGAACCTCTTAAAATCGAAAATGGATGCATCCAGGTTCCGAAGAAGCCGGGGCTTGGAATTGAAGCAGATATGGAGCAGATTAAAAAGGCTCACCAGATGTATCTGGATCACTGCCTGGGCGGAAGAGATGATGCTATGGGTATGCAGTATTTAATTCCAGGGTGGAAATTCAATTCCAAAAAACCTTGTCTTGTTCGTTAATTTAACGGATTATTAACAATTCTTATTGCTGCAATCGGTATTAATTATTGGATTTATGGGATGTCTGTTGGTATAATGCATGTGAAAGTAAGACTGAACGAATGGAAAATATGCAATATTACCAAAGAAAGGAAACAAAACATATGGAGCACTTAGGAACGCCGATCGTAATGGAAATGCAGGTCATTCCAGTTGCTGGTTATGACAGTATGCTGATGACGTTAAGCGGAGCTCATGCACCGTGGTTTACCAGGAATCTAGTAATATTAAAGGACAGTGCGGGGAATACAGGAATTGGTGAAATACACGGAGGCGATTATACCTGTGAAGCATTAAAAAGCTGCACGCCTCTGGTAGTCGGTCAGCAGATTGGAAAATACCGTGGAGTTTTAAATACAATACATAGAGTGGCAACAAGAGCGAAAGAAGATGACGGAGAGGGAATACAGACTCTTGACATCAGTAAACTGAAATTTGTTGTGAAAGCAGAATGGGCGATTGAATGTGCAATGCTGGATCTTCTGGGACAGCACTTGGGACTTCCCATGTGTGAACTTTTAGGAGAAGGAAAGCAGAGAAGTCAGGTAGAAACATTGGGGTATTTATTTTATGTCAGCGAGAAGGAAAAGGCTTCGGCTGAACTTCCATATCTGGACGAAAGTGACAGTGAAGATCCATGGTTTCGCCTTCGCCGCATGGAGATGCTTACACCGGAACGCATTGTAGAACAGGCCAAAGTTCTCCATGAAAAATATGGATTTAAGAACTTTAAGTTAAAAGGCGGTGTACTTTCCGGTTCCGAGGAGATGGAAGCGGTGCGAGCACTGAAGCAGACATTTCCGGCTGGCCGCATCAATATAGATCCCAACGGTGCATGGAGTTTAAAGGAAGCAATTGAGATTTGCAAGCCGATGGAGGGAATCTTATCTTACATAGAAGACCCCTGCGGCCCAGAATCCGGTTTCTCCAGCAGAGAGATCATGGCAGAATTTAAAAATGCCGTCAATCTGCCTGTAGCAACCAACATGATCGCAACAGACTGGAGACAGTTTTATCATGCGGCAGCATTAAAAGCGGTGGATATCGTTCTGGCAGATCCGCATTTCTGGGGATTTGAAGGAAGTGTGAGAATGGCTCAGATCTTAAATGACTGGGGTCTGACCTGGGGAAGTCATTCCAATAATCACTTTGATATTACACTGACAGCGTTTGCCCATGTGGCAGCTGCTGCACCGGGAAATCCAACAGCACTTGATACCCACTGGATCTGGCAGGATGGACAAAATCTCTTAAACGATACTCCGACTATTAAAAACGGGTATTTAGAGGTACCTGACAAACCGGGACTGGGAGTGACCATAAATATGGAGCGGGTTATGGAGGCCAATGCATTATATAACAGCCTTTCCTCTCATGACAGGGATGATGCTCTGGCAATGCAGTACTTAATACCAGGCTGGAAGTACGACTGTAAAAAGCCGGCATTGGTAAGATAAAAAGAGGAGGACAGTCAATGTTTATTAAAAAATATGGGGATATGATTGTCGGCGGATTTTTTATGATTTTATCCGCCGGAATGATGATTATGGCAAAGATGCTGCCAAAATCAACAATTATGGATATCGGGCCGGATTTCATGCCAATGTGCATCGGGATTGTGACCTTTATTCTGGCGGCGGCCATGGCATTCTTAAATGTAAAAAATTTAAAAGCCAGAACGGCAGAAGCTGAAAAAATGGAGAAGGAAGATTTAGATTACAAACGAATGATCATCAGTTTCATGCTGATCCTGGTCTATGTTTATTTACTTCAGCCTGTTGGCTTTATTGTTACAACGATTCTTTATTTACCATTCCAGATGTATGTTTTGGCGCCTGATGAGAAGAAGACGAAAAAAGATATAATACAGCTGGCAGTAATTACTGTTATATTTACCATTGTTGTATTTTTCCTGTTCCGGTATGGATTCAAGATCATATTGCCTGCTGGTATATTCACCATTAATTTATAGGAGGGAAGTTATGAACGCATTAGTTTCATTAGGTAACGCTTATGTAAGAATTTTTACTCCTTCTTCTCTTCTGCTTATGGCAGCAGGAGTGGTTGTTGGAATTATATTTGGTTCTATACCTGGTTTATCAGCTTCCATGGCTGTGGCATTGTTTTTGCCTCTTACATTCAGCATGTCCCCTTCCATGGGTATGAATGTATTGGTTGCTGTTTATATCGGCGGTATCTCAGGTGGTCTGATCTCTGCAATTCTTCTTAACATGCCAGGTACGGCATCTTCCATTGCAACCTGCTTTGACGGGTATCCAATGGCAAAGAATGGAGACGCGGGTAAAGCACTTGGATATGGAATTGTATTTTCCTTTTTGGGATCTATCTTTTCTTTTATTGTGTTAACGTTCTGTGCTCCATTGCTTGCTAATATTGCACTTAAGTTTACCCCGGCTGAAAACTTTGGAATTTCTTTCTTTGCATTAACTATGGTTGCAGTACTGGCGTCCGGTTCGATGTTAAAGGGGGTATTGGCGGGCATGCTGGGACTGATTTTCTCCCTTGTGGGAATGGCTCCAATTGATGGAACAGCGCGTTTTACATTTGGCTCAAGCTCACTGATGGCAGGATATGACACACTTCCTACGTTAATTGGTATTTTCGCCATTTCAGAAATTCTTATAACAGCAGAATCCATGGGACATGGGCAGATGGATGTAATAAAAATGAAGCCAATTAAAGGCTTCGGGTTTACCTGGAAGGAATTTGTCTATCAGATTCCCAATGCCATTCGTTCCGCCCTTATTGGTACCGGAATCGGTATTCTTCCCGGAATCGGAGGAAGTACCTCAGGTATGCTTTCCTACGTGACCGCTAAAAATATGTCAAAACATCCGGAAGAATTCGGAAAGGGCTGCCCTGATGGAATCGTAGCCACTGAAACTGCAAACAACGCCACCATCGGAGGAGCGATGATCCCGCTGCTGGTTCTTGGAATACCAGGGGATGGAGTAACAGCCATGATGCTTGGAGGATTCTTAATCCACGGCTTATCGGCAGGACCTCTTCTGTTTGTTAAAAATGCAGATGTGGTATATGGAATTTTTGCAGCCTGTATGATCTGTATTACCCTGATGCTGTTAATCGAATTCTTCGGAATCAAGGTATTCGTACAGCTTTTAAGAATACCGAAACACATCCTGATGCCTCTGATCCTGGTTTTATGCTGCGTAGGTGCTTACGCCACCAACAACCGGATTTTCGATGTTCAGTCCATACTGTTATTTGGACTGGTAGGATACTTATATCATAAGTTCAGACTGCCAACTACACCGTTTGTATTATGCTTCCTCATAGGAAAAATGCTGGAGACATATCTCCGAAGAGGAATCATGCAGTACAAATCATTTGGGGCTTTCTTCCAGAGACCGATTTTCGACGCATTCTTTTTTGTGGCAATCGGAGTAGTGGTTTGGTCGATTTATAAAGAATACAAGATGTACTTAATCAAAAAAGCGGGTAAGGCAACTGAACAATTATAAAAAAGGAGAGCAAAGACTATGAAAAAAAGATTTTTGGCAACAGTAATGGCGGCGGGGTTAGTTCTTGGTATGACAGCATGCGGAGGCAGCCAGACACAGTCAACAACAGCAGCAGAAACAAAAGCAGCAGAAACAACAAAAGCAGCAGGTTCTGAGGCAGCCACCACAAAGGGATCAGAAGCAGCAAGTTCAGAAGCAGCTTCCACCTGGAAACCAACCACAACCGTATCCATCGTGGTTCCAGCAGGAGCAGGCGGCAACACAGATCTTTCCGCCCGTGTATTTGCAGAGTATGCAAAGAGAATGACAGGTGCTGATTTTATCGTGGTAAATGCCAATGGAGCAGCAGGTTCCGTAGCAGCAAATCAGGTACGTTCTGCAGCGGCAGACGGACATACCTTCCTTTATGGTCACAACTTAGTAAACGTAGCAAATATTGCAGGCGTTACCGATTATAATTATACTGCTTTTAAATTAGGGCCAACATTTGCACTTGATCCGGCACAGCAGTTCTATGCAAATCCGGAAAAGTATAAAACACTTGATGAGTTCATTCAGGCAGCAAAAGCAAATCCAGGCAAGTTAAAGGCATGTACTGAAGTAGGTGCTTACACTTACTATGAGCTGCTTGCATTCGAAAAAATAGCAGGAATTGATCTGGATCTGGTAGACGTAGGTTCCAACTCCGATAAGATTGCAGCTATGCTTTCCGGTCAGGTAGATTTAATGCCAGGTGCTTATATTAACTGTAAGGATTATCTGGAAGCTGGACAGTTTGTATGCCTGGGAGCTCCAACTAAAGAGCGTTATGAGTTAATCAAGGATATCCCAACATTAACAGAACAGGGCGTAAATTTAGTATATCCAAACTGCGAATTCTCCTTCTATTTCCCTAAGGATACTTCTGATGATGTAATTGCCTGGTACGATCAGTTGGTTAAGAAAATGACTGAAGATCCAGAAGCAAAAGAGGCAATTGCTAAGGTTGAGATGATGCCTTACTATTTAAGCTCTGCTGATTCTGAAGCAAATGACGAAAAAATTTACAATGACATTAAACAGATTGCAGATGATCTTGCAAAATAATTGAAGTGAATTTAAATAGAACAGCCCTGGGGATCGGTTTTGTTACCGACAAGATCCCAGGGCTGTTTTTAATGAAAATAGTTCTTTATCGCATTACAGAAGTTTTGACTTGCCTGACTTTGAATCCAGTTTTTTCTTGTCACCAGAGCATTTAGCCGGGTAAGCTTAGGTTCTACGCTATAGTAGGCCACATGTTCCAGGTCAGATGCACAGGATTTGCTGATAAATGTGACGCCGATTCCCATCGCCACCATACTTCTGGTTGTGGATATGCTGTTGGTTTCACAGACCGTACTGGGGATCCAGCCGGCATTCTCCAGCACCATATCGGTGAGACGGCGCAGGGTGGACCCCTTTTTTGAAAGCAGTATATTTTCTTCCCCGAAATTCTCTGCGAATTCGCACATTCTTATGGAGCCGTCTGGATTTTTTTTACGGTAGGGATGATTGATGGGAATAGAAAATAAAACCTCTTCCTCCCGGAGAATGGTCACCTGATCAGGGGAAAAAGGAGCGATTTCATTGACAGCCATGATTCCGCAGTCGATACTTTCCTCCAGTATCATTCTTGTAAGTCCGGGGAGATTAGTTTCTGTTATTTCTATGAGAATATCCGGGTACCGGACCTTGAAGGCTGGAATAATATCCGTCAGCATGGTAAGACCGAACTGTGAGGTCACTCCCACGGTTATATGACCGCGGTTTTCAATATTCTGGATATTCTGATAAAGGACATTTTTAATAGACATCACTTTTTCAGCAGCTTCTATATAAAGCGAACCTGCCAGTGTGAGAGTTAACCGGCCCTTGCTCCGGTAAAACAATGGGGTACCCAGCTCGCTTTCCAGCTTTGAGAGGTACTGGCTTAAGGTGGATTGGGAGACAAAAAGTTCTTCGGCAGCTTTGGTCATGTTTTCTTTTTTGGCGATTGTCAGGATGTAGGTCAGGTAGCGAGTGTCCATAAAAGTGCCTCCTTATTTATGCGGGTGTGTTTTTGGAGTATGTAGTGTGATCGTTACTTATTATCATACCATAGTTGCAATGAATAAGCCCATTGATTATTTGTAATTTCCTTCATATTCCTTTTATTATTCTTGTGATATAATATTTATCAGATACTACGACAGAAGAACGTACAGAAGAATGAAAGGAACAACACAGACGATGAGGATTTTATTGGTGGAGGATGAACCGGATTTAAATGGGCTGATTGTAAGAAAACTTAAGCTGGAACATTATACGGTTGATTCCTGTCTCAATGGTCTTGACGCGTTGGATTATCTGGGGATGGTATATTATGATGCCATTATACTGGATACAATGATTCCAGGGGTCAGTGGTATGGAACTTTTAAAAAAGGTCCGAAGCCAGGAAAAGAGGACTCCGGTACTTCTCATGACTACAGATGACGCTGTTTTAGACCGGGACACCAATGTGGAATTACAGGCCGATGAATATCTGCTGAAGCCATTTGCATTACACGGGCTTCTAACGAAAGTGCGGGCAATGTTAAGACGGTATTACGGCAATATCAGCTATATATTTGAGGTTGGTGATTTGATTGTAAACTGCGATGCACGCAGAGTAATGAGATCTCAAAAGATCATTCCGCTTTCCGCAAAAGAATTCTCAATATTAGAATATCTGATCCGCAATACAGGAGTCGTACTGACCCGTGAAAAGATCAGCCAGCATATATGGAATTACGACTATGATGGAGACTCCAATATGATTGATGTATACATTCGGTATTTAAGAAAGAAAATCGATGAAGGGCAGCCGGTAAAGCTGATTCATACGGTAAGAGGAGTGGGATACGTTTTGAGGGTACCGGGCAGTGTGCGAGGATAAAAAAATGGGCAGAAAACAGATGTTTTTAATCTGATTTCTGCCCTGCTTCTTGGAGAAAATTAAGGTTTTTTAATACACCATCGTTCATGAAGCTGTTAAGAAGCTGTACCATCTTTTCAATATCAGGGCGTTCTTCTTTTGTAAAGCAATACGTGATCATACCAATAATAGCCGACATCGCATATTCCAAACCGTATTCCAGTATGTAATCATTCGTTCCATGTGTTTGAAGTATGGGGCGTACCAGGTCTTTGTATGTGTTTTTCATCTTTTCCTGAAACGCTGGATCGCCGTTTTTCCCCAACAGCACAATAAAATATTGTTTGTTTTTACTATACACTTCCACAAGATGTTTGAGCGGGAACTGCATGCTCTTATTCGGTACAATTTTTTTATGTTTTTCAATATCTGGTAAAACCGAAGATTCAATTTGCTCCAGAACATCGTAGACATCGGTATAATATTCATAGAAGGTACTTCTGTTATAACCTGCCCTTGTTGTAATGTCTTTTACTGTGATTTTTTCAATGCGTTTTTCACAGTAGATCTGCCAGAACGCATCTGCTAAGTTTTGCCTTGTCTGTATTGTAACTTCAGGTTGTTTTCTCAAAAAATTCCTCCTTATTATTAAAAATCCAACAAATGAATCATGATTGCCGGTTGATGAAGCGTCTTGATCTAATTACAATATGATAATACAACAAACTGTTGGGTAAAGTAAAGTTTCATATCAGAATCTGATACTAATTTCTTTACGACAGCTTATTATAAGGAGGTTTTAATATGGAAGAAAGTATAGCAAATAATTCTGGGCAGCAAAAAGAAAAGATGGATCCAATGTTGCTTAAAGTAGCGATAATCCTGGTGTTTGGTTCTTTAGCACCATTGTTGGATTCGACAATGGTTAACGTGGCCATAAAAACAATAGCGGGCGAATTAAAAAGCACGGTTTCAGTCATTCAGTGGGTCATTACGGGGTATGTGCTTGCAATGGCAATAGCCGTACCCGTTTCCGGCTGGGCGATTAATCGTTTTGGAGGGAAGCGGCTGTATGAATTTTCATTAACAATTTTTTTAGTGGGCTCCATTCTTTCATCACTGTCATGGAATATAGGTATTCTAATCGGATTTCGGCTCCTTCAGGGAATTGGCGCAGGTTTATTGATGCCGACTATGACAAACATGCTGGTTCAAATCTCCGGGGGTCGAAATATTGGGCGTATGGCGTCAGTCGTCAGCCTGCCCATGCTTTTGGCACCGATTCTGGGACCAGTTCTTGGTGGAGTTATCGTAAACAGTTTGGGCTGGCGCTGGATCTTCTATGTCAACATTCCAGTGACCATTATTGCTTTAATACTGGCTTATTGGGGAATACCAGCAGATATTCCTTCAAAGGAGAAACAGCCTCTTGATATTGCTGGTATCGCTCTGCTGTCCCCGGCATTTGCCTTACTCATTTATGGAATTGCGCAGACAGCATCTCATGGCGGATTAAACAGCAGTGCGGTATTTGTTCCGGTAGTAATAGGGCTTCTTATGATGGCTGCATTTATTTTTTACGCCTTACATACGAAGTTTTCTCCGGTAATTGATCTGCATCTGTACCAATCACGCAATTTTTCCGCTACGTCTGTTTTGCTTTTCCTGTCGGGCATTATCACAAACGGTGGTATGCTACTGCTTCCTTTGTTTTATCAGCAGGTGCGTGGTGAAAGCGTACTCTACGCCGGACTTATGCTGATTCCTCAGGGAGTTGGTATGCTGCTCACAAGAACCCAGATGGGGAAACTGACCGATCGTATAGGCGCACGTCCAATCGTTCTGGTAAGTCTCATAATCACGGCGGTTGGTACTGTGCCATTTGCTTTTGCTGATGCCCAAACGAATGGGATTGTACTGGCTGCGGCACTTCTGATACGGGGAGCGGGTCTTGGTGGAGTTTTTATCCCGCTCATGGTTTCTGCTTATGTCGGATTAAGTAGTGAACAGATTCCACATGCCAGTATTGCCACGAGGATCCTACAGACGATTGGGGGTGCGTTCGGGTCTGCAGTTCTTGCAACAATTGTAGAGCATCAGTTGGCAACCCACTTGGCAGAAGGGATATCGAATGCTATAAATGCATATAATGTTGCCTTTTGGTGGTCCATTGGATTTACAGTGACCGCAGTGATTCCTGCACTGTTTCTGGCGGTACATAAGCAATCAGAAGTGGCCTTGCAGATAACTCTATCAGGTGAGAAGTAAGCAGACGAAATTAAGGAAAGTCTTTTGAGTTCCATCATGATAATGTATAATATTAAGGTGTAACATTATTTGAATTTCAGGAGGCGGTTATATGAAGGAAATCATAACAGATCGATTGGTGATACGTAAATTTACAGAAAATGACGGGGATGATTTATATGAGTATTTTTCCAACCCGAAAGTACTGGAGTTTGAACCATATAAGCCATATTCAAAAGAGAAATCTTATACAGAAGCAAAGAGACGGGCTGGAGATGAACGCTTTCTTGCAGTATGCTTAAAAGACGGAAAACTTATCGGTAATTTTTATTTTGCAAAAGAAGATTTTGATACATGGGAAGTGGGCTATGTGTTCAATGATACGTACTGGGGGAACGGGTATGCCACGGAAGGTCTGCTTGCACTTATGAAATATGGTTTTCATGAACTTGGTGTAAGAAGAATGATCGCAATGTGTGATCCA
>JAQSYE010000055.1 GCA_029256305.1 Lacrimispora sp.
GGCGGCAACCTCATCACGTCCGGGGGCAGAGTGGGGGTATCAGGCTTTGACCGGAGCTGTTCAGGGAGATCTTCGTGACAAGCTGGTGGAGGTTCTTGCAGGAAAACTTTCAGTTGATCAGTACACCGAAGAAATGGATGGTCTGATTAACGAAAAGCTGAAAGAACTGAAGGAATAGTGAAATAAAAAAAATCTGGACTGCCGTAATTTATAACTTCGGCAGTCCATTTCTATACAATTATATCTAAAAAATAAATCCTTGACAAAAAAAAACAATATGTATATAATAATTAGGCGTGCATAAACGCGTCATGTTTTTGTGCATAAATTAAGCTGAAGATGACAGCAACCACAGACAATATCACAGGAGGTGAATGGAATGCCAACATTTAATCAGTTAGTAAGAAAGGGTAGACAAACAGGCGTTAAGAAATCTACAGCACCAGCTCTGCAGAAGGGTTATAACTCTTTACAGAAGAAGGCGACTGATATTTCTGCTCCTCAGAAGAGAGGCGTTTGTACAGCAGTAAAAACTGCAACCCCTAAGAAACCTAACTCTGCTCTTAGAAAGATCGCGAGAGTTCGTCTTTCAAACGGAATCGAAGTAACAAGCTACATCCCAGGTGAGGGTCACAACCTTCAGGAGCATAGCGTTGTTTTAATTCGCGGCGGTAGAGTAAAAGATTTACCAGGTACCAGATATCATATCGTTAGAGGTACACTGGATACTGCAGGAGTAGCGAACAGAAGACAGGCTCGTTCCAAATACGGTGCTAAGAGACCTAAAGACAAGAAATAATTAATACCACACATTTGAATTTCTAGTGCCGGACTTTAGATATTGAACCTGTAGGTTGCAGGATTATATAGATAGAAACCGAGCGCGAACGCAACTTCAATGTTTGTGAGTACCTAGGATCTAATGAATAGCTGTTTATTCGCAAGAAAAAACGGCGATATTAAGGAGGGAAGTAACGTGCCACGTAAAGGACATACTCAAAAAAGAGACGTATTAGCAGACCCGCTTTACAACAACAAGGTTGTTACTAAGTTAATTAACAACATTATGTTAGATGGTAAAAGAGGTGTTGCTCAGAAAATCGTATACGGTGCATTTGGACGTATCGAAGCAAAATCCGGCAAACCAGCCGTAGAAGTCTTCGAAGAAGCGATGAACAACATTATGCCTGTACTTGAAGTAAAGGCAAAACGTATCGGTGGAGCTACTTATCAGGTACCGATCGAAGTTAAACCAGAAAGAAGACAGGCATTGGCCCTGAGATGGCTTACTCTTTACTCTCGTAAAAGAGGAGAGAAGACTCAGGAAGAGAGACTGGCAAATGAGCTCCTTGATGCTGCTAACAACACCGGTGCAGCTGTAAAGAAGAAAGAAGATATGCACAAGATGGCTGAAGCAAACAAGGCATTTGCTCACTACAGATTCTAATAGGAGGAAAAAGCTTTGGCTGGAAGAGAATATCCATTGGAGAGAACCAGAAATATTGGTATTATGGCCCACATTGATGCAGGTAAGACTACATTAACCGAGCGTATCCTCTATTATACTGGTGTAAATTACAAGATCGGTGATACTCATGAAGGTACTGCAACCATGGATTGGATGGAGCAGGAACAGGAAAGAGGAATCACAATTACTTCAGCAGCAACAACATGTCACTGGACTATGCATGAAAACACCGCAGTTAAAGCAGGTGCATTAGAGCATCGTATCAATATTATTGACACTCCAGGACACGTTGACTTTACTGTAGAAGTAGAGCGCTCCCTTCGAGTGCTTGACGGTGCAGTTGGCGTATTTTGCGCAAAGGGCGGTGTTGAACCACAGTCTGAGAACGTATGGCGTCAGGCTGATACCTACAACGTACCCCGTATGGCATTCATCAACAAGATGGATATCATGGGTGCAAACTTTTTTGGTGCAGTAGAGCAGATCAAGTCTCGTCTTGGTAAGAATGCAATCTGTATCCAGCTTCCAATCGGAGCAGAAGATGAATTCAAAGGAATTATCGATCTGTTTGAGATGAAAGCATATATCTACAACGATGACAAGGGTGATGATATCACTGTTGTTGATATCCCTGAGGATATGAAAGACGATGCAGAGCTTTACCGTGCAGAGTTGGTAGAGAAAGTCTGCGAATTAGACGACGATCTGATGATGCAGTTTTTAGAAGGTGAAGAGCCTACTAATGAAGAATTAAAGAAAGGTTTAAGAACTGCAACCTGTGACTGTAAAGCCATTCCTGTATGTTGCGGAAGCGCATACAGAAACAAGGGCGTTCAGAAACTCCTTGATGCAATTCTTGAATTTATGCCAGCTCCTACTGACATTCCTTCTATTAAGGGTGTTGATATGGATGGCAATGAAATTGAACGTCATTCTTCTGATGAAGAACCGTTCGCAGCACTTGCATTTAAGATCATGACTGACCCGTTCGTTGGAAAGCTTGCGTTCTTCCGTGTATATTCCGGTATTATGAATTCCGGTTCTTATGTACTGAATGCAACAAAAGGCAAAAAAGAGCGTGTTGGACGTATCCTTCAGATGCATGCTAACAAGAGAAGTGAGTTAGACAAAGTATATTCTGGTGATATTGCTGCAGCTGTTGGTTTTAAAGTTACCACAACTGGTGATACCATCTGTGATGAACAGCATCCGGTAATTCTTGAGTCTATGGAATTCCCAGAGCCAGTTATCGATATCGCAATCGAGCCAAAGACCAAAGCTGGTCAGGGCAAGATGGGCGAGGCTTTAGCAAAGCTTGCTGAAGAAGATCCTACATTCCGTGCAAAGACCAATCAGGAAACTGGTCAGGTTATCATTTCCGGTATGGGTGAGCTTCACCTTGAGATCATCGTTGACCGTCTGCTTCGTGAGTTTAATGTAGAAGCAAACGTAGGTGCTCCTCAGGTTGCTTACAAGGAATCCTTTACTAAGACCGTTGAGGTTGATAGTAAGTATGCAAAACAGTCCGGTGGACGTGGTCAGTACGGACACTGTAAGGTTCGCTTTGAGCCGATGGATGCCAATGGCGAAGAACTGTTCAAGTTCGAGTCAGCTGTTGTCGGCGGTTCTATTCCGAAAGAGTACATTCCTGCAGTTGGGGAAGGTATCGAGGAAGCAACCAAGGCTGGTATTCTTGGCGGATTCCCTGTAGTAGGCGTTAAAGCTACTGTATACGACGGTTCTTACCATGAAGTCGATTCCAGTGAAATGGCATTCCACATTGCCGGTTCTATGGCATTTAAAGATGCAATGCACAAGGGCGGTTCCATTCTTCTTGAGCCGATCATGAAAGTAGAAGTAACCATGCCAGAGGATTACATGGGCGACGTTATCGGTGATATCAACTCCCGTCGTGGCCGTATCGAAGGTATGGAAGACATCGGCGGCGGTAAGATGATCAAAGCATACGTTCCGCTTTCCGAGATGTTTGGTTATTCTACGGATTTACGGTCTAGAACTCAGGGCCGTGGTAACTTCTCTATGTTCTTTGAGAAATATGAGCAGGTGCCGAAGAGTATCCAGGAAAAAGTTCTTTCAGAGAAAAAGGACAAATAATTCCTAACAGGTTCCACTGGATTCCGGGCTGCGAAGTCTACCCGGAATCCCTCAAATAGGCTTGAAAATAGTGCACAAATAGCATATAATAAAAAACAGCCTAACATAAAATGATAGCTCTAAAAGAGCATAAATTAAGGAGGACGTTATAAAATGGCTAAAGCTAAATTCGAAAGAAACAAAATCCATTGTAATATCGGTACCATTGGTCACGTTGACCACGGTAAAACAACTTTAACAGCTGCAATCACAAAGACACTTCACGAGAGATTAGGTACTGGACAGGCAGTTGCTTTCGAGAACATCGATAAGGCTCCAGAAGAAAGAGAGCGTGGTATCACTATCTCTACTTCTCACGTAGAGTACGAGACAAAGATGAGACATTACGCACACGTTGACTGCCCAGGACATGCTGATTACGTTAAGAACATGATCACTGGTGCTGCTCAGATGGATGGAGCTATCTTAGTTGTAGCTGCTACCGATGGTGTTATGGCTCAGACAAGAGAGCATATCCTTCTTTCCCGTCAGGTAGGCGTTCCTTACATCGTTGTATTCATGAACAAGTGCGATATGGTTGACGACGAAGAATTACTTGAGTTAGTAGACATGGAAATCCGTGAGCTGTTAAACGAGTATGAATTCCCAGGCGATGATACACCAATCATCCAGGGTTCTGCTTTAAAGGCTCTTGAAGATCCATCTGGCTCTTGGGGTGATAAGGTTCTGGAATTAATGGATGCAGTTGACGAGTGGATTCCTAATCCAGTTCGTGAAACAGATAAGCCATTCTTAATGCCAATCGAGGACGTTTTCTCCATCACAGGTCGTGGTACCGTTGCTACAGGTAGAGTAGAGCGTGGTACATTACATGTATCTGATGAAGTTGAAATCGTTGGTATCCACGAAGAGACACGTAAAGTAGTTGTAACCGGTATCGAAATGTTCCGTAAGTTACTTGACGAAGCTCAGGCTGGTGATAACATCGGTGCATTACTTCGTGGCGTTCAGAGAGCTGAAATCGAAAGAGGACAGTGTCTTATTAAACCAGGTTCTGTAAAATGCCATAAGAAATTTACAGCTCAGGTTTACGTTCTGACAAAAGATGAAGGTGGACGTCATACTCCTTTCTTCAACAACTACAGACCTCAGTTCTACTTCAGAACAACTGACGTAACTGGTGTTTGCGATTTACCAGCTGGCACAGAGATGTGTATGCCTGGCGATAACGTAGAAATGTCTGTTGAACTGATCCACCCAATCGCTATGGAGCAGGGTCTTCGTTTCGCTATTCGTGAAGGCGGACGTACAGTAGGTTCAGGTAGAGTTGCTACTATCGTTGAATAATTAAATTTAAAAGCCGAGCCCTTTGTTTATGAGGGGTTCGGCTTTTTTTGGTTTTTTGCCCAATTTGAAGTACACAATTTCCGTGCCTTAAGGTTTTATTACAAATACGTAATAAAAACGTTATTGTAAAAATGAGGGAAATTGAGTATCATTGTAGGGTATCTGATTATGACTGCATGGAGGGAATGCGAAGATGAAAAAAATTAAAATAGGCAGAGTCTTTACCGGAATTTTGGCAGCTGGATTTTTATGCTGTGCCTCTGCTTTTGTTTCGTTAGCGGATGAAGTATTTTCCGACGATCAGGCTGTGATCCAGTCCTGTCTCGTTAATTCTGATTTAACCAGCGTAACAGTAAAGGTTTCGAATCATGCACCAGCTCAGGGAACTGATGGTGTTCTTTATCTGGTAGAGCTTCAGCCCTATCAGAACAGCCTGGAAGGAAGAACTGATTATGCAGCAAAAGCATCTTTGGGAGATTCGGCCGCATTCAATTTTTCATTAAACCGCAATACATTACAGGACAGACTCTTTAGTAAGTTTGTTGTGGCAGTTTGGGATGGCAGCAAGTACATACCTGTAAGCAAGCCTCATTACATAACAAATCCGGAGGCAGTGGCAGCAAATAAGAGCAAATTCAATGAACCTCTTACGAAAAAAGGTTTGAATATTGAGCTTAATATGCTGGGAGACGCATTTGAACTGGGAGTGAAGCACGTTGCTACTAATATTTCATTTCATCAGATTCTGGGTCAGGGTATTGATTATCAATATGATGGCAAGACTTATCACTTTGATACGAATGCCATTAAGAGTTATGATGAGACCATCAGCGCTCTGTCAGGAAAAGGAATGACAGTTACTGCAATTGTTTTAAATGGCTGGAATCCGTCAGCTCCTAATCTGATCTATCCAGGGACCAAGAAGAGTTCTAATGCATTCTATTATATGTTCAATTCAGCAACCCTGGAAGGATTTGAACAGACAAGAGCTATCGCTTCATTTTTAGCAGAACGCTATAACGGGTCTAATCCCAAGTACGGAAAGATATCCAACTGGATTATCGGTAATGAAATTAACAATCAGCAGTGGAACTACGTAGGAGCGAGAGATTTGAATAGTTATGTCCAGGCGTATCAGAATGCATTCCGTGTGTTCTACACTGCAATTAAAAGTACCAGTGCCAATGACAGAGTTTATTATTCACTGGATTATAACTGGAATAATGAGATTGATAATAAGCTGAAATACGGCGGCAGGCAGATAGTTGATACATTTAATTCCATTGCCAACGAGCAGGGTCAGATGGATTGGGGATTATCTTATCATCCATATCCATGCCCCATGACAGAGCCGGAGTTCTGGGATGATGATAAAACAGGGCTGATTAAGAATGATTTTAATTCCCCGGTCATCAATTTTAAGAATTTAACCACTTTGACGGACTATATGGCTCAGGACAGCTTAAAGTCGCCTACTGGAGAGGTAAGACATATCATTCTGACTGAGCAGGGATTTACTGCAAAGAAACAGTCTGGAGAAGATGTTTCCCAGATACAGGCTGCAGCTTATGCTTATTCTTATTACATGGTTGACAGTAACCCATATATTGACGCTTATATCTTAAGTCGCCAGGTTGATGCTCCTTTGGAAGTAAGAAGCGGTCTGGCCTTTGGCCTTTGGGCATGTGATATGAATAAGGGAAATGAAATTGTGGCTACGAAACGCCGCAAAATCTGGCAGGTGTTCCACGACATCGATAAGAAAAAGAGTACTTTGGAAACGACTGAGTTCGCCAAATCCATTATCGGGATACAGAAGTGGTCCGATGTGGTACCTAATTTTAAATGGAGATCATTAGAGAAATAAAAGGTGAGGTTGTCATGAAAATTCATGACAACCTTTTATCGTATTGAGATCTTAACAATTATTAAACACAAGAGTGACGGCAAATATATTATACTATAACAAGTTATACACATTGGATCTGCTAAATCCAGATGATTGATACGATTGAAAAAATTTATACAAAGGAGTAAATATGGAAATTACTACCATTCTAGGCGTTATAATCGGTGTTATAGCTGTTGTTGGCGCAATGATTTTTAAACACATTAATTTTGCTGTACTTTTGAATCCCGCAGCATTCTTTGTTATCGTTGTGGGCACTATTGCCACAATTTTAAATTCATTCCCAGGAGAGAATGTTAAGGTCATCGGATCCCTATTCATGATTCTTTTTACCAAGAAAAAAGGACAGTCAGAAGCTGAAATGATAGAACTGATGTATGAGTTAGCGAAGAAAGCGCGTTCGGAGGGTCTATTATCTCTGGAGGCAAAGGCGGAAGAGCTTGAAGATCCATTTCTGAAAAAAGGAATTCGTTTACTCGTTGATGGAACCGGGGAAGATGTGATAGAAGATATTCTGGAAACAGAAATCGGCGCTATGGAAAAACGCCATGAAATTAATGCAAGCATCTTTTCATCTGCTGGTACCTATGCACCTACCCTGGGTGTTTTGGGTGCGGTTTTTGGCTTAATCGCTGCCATGTCCTCAATCAATGATACGGAAAGAATGGCAGAAGCGATTGCCGCCGCATTTGTCGCAACGATACTTGGTATTTTTACCGGCTACGTTTTATGGAATCCATTTGCGAAGAAACTGAAAGTAAAAAGCCAGCAGGAAGTTATGACCAAAGAGATTATCCTAAAAGGTATCATATCCATGCAGCATGGGGATTCTCCCTTTATACTTAGGGAAAAGTTACTTGCTTGTCTTCCTAAATATAAACAGAAGAAGATTGAAGCGATGGACAAAAAGGAATAGGGTGATTACATATGTCAAGAAAGAGAGAACAGGAACATCAGGAGGAAGAAGCTGGAGAGGCATGGCTTCTGCCATATTCTGATTTAATGACATTGCTACTGGCAGTTTTTATCGTTCTTTTTGCCGTTAGTAAAATTGATGCCCAAAAAGCACAGCAGATATCTCAGGAATTTTCCTCTACTATGATGAATAAAGATTATGCAGGTCAGGGTTCTGGTTCAGGGGCTGGGGGATCTGACCCTCTTGCCACTAGTTCCCCATCTGATGCTACCCCAGTGGGCGGCGGGCCGTTAAATATAGAGACGGAAAGCGAGCTGGAAAGCTTTTTAGGTGAGTATGAACTGAAAAAGCTTGAAACATTAAAGAAAGAAATTGATACCAAATTACACAATGACGGAATGGATCAGTCTGCATCAACTATGATTGATATGCGGGGTCTTGTAATCAGATTAAACAATGCAATATTTTTCGATTCGGGCAGCGCAGAAATAAAAAAACAAAGCGAAGATACCCTGATCGAGGTAGCCAACCTTCTAAATACGGTTGATAACTATATAAGAATTGAGGGACATACAGATAATGTTCCTATTAGACGCAGTCCATATCCTTCTAACTGGGAGCTATCTACTGCGAGGGCAGTAAATGTAGTGAAACTTTTCATTGCGAAAGAAAGCTTTTCTCCTAACAAGCTTATCGCAGTGGGGTATGGGGAGTATAAGCCTGTTGCAGACAATTCTACTGCGGAAGGAAGAGCCAAAAACAGACGTATTGATATCATTATCCTGAGTTCAAAATATAATAATCTGGAAGAGCCGCTTGTGAAATAGGTCTTATACATGTTTAAACAAAGAACTGTGCGGGAATCCGCACAGTTCTTTGATCTTGCGTGCCCAACGCTACGCACGGTGCTTTGAGAGGACGGCGATTAATTACCGCCTCCTACTCGATTCCAGGTGAGAGCACTGTATGCATCCAAAAGTCCTCCGCTTACAGCCTTGCCTGAAAGTGTATCCAGTTTTCTGCTGGAATTTAGGATAATATTTTTTACGTCAGCCAGGCTTATGTCTGTCCGGTAAGAATATAGCATAGCTGCAACACCCGTAACCATGGGAGCCGCCATTGAAGTACCGCTCATATATCCATATGAATTGTCCGGAATTGTACTTAAAATGTAAGTGCCAGGAGCAGCAATATCCACGCTTGCAGATCCATAATTGGAATCCTTGCTTAAGGTTCCGTCAAACATGATGTTTGCTACCGATATGATGTTATCATATGGAAGGGAGGCTGGATATATTGGATATACATCAGTGTTGTAACCAAGGCCCGAGATCCCTCCGTTGCCGCATGAAACAACAAAAAGCATTTTGGAATTCTTAATTGTCTGGGCAAGTTCTTCGCTGTATCCCGTTGTTCCCATACTCAAATTACAGATAGAAGCTCCGCTATTCTCTGCATAATTTATGGCTTTAATAACAGCGGCAGGAGATCCAATTCCTTCTTTTCCTCCAAGTGCTTTTAACGGCATGATTTTAACATAATTATTATCCGTAATGCCAGCTATTCCATAGGTTCCTCTGGCCGCACTGATTGTTCCGGCTGCATGGGTACCGTGACTGTCTTCGCTACCGGAGAAGACTTTATTGTTGTTTGAATAAAAGTTCCAGCCGTGAATATCATCCGCATAGCCATTGCCATCGTTATCAACGCCGTCCCCGTCTATCTCTCCCGGATTGGTCCAGATGGCATTGCGCAGCTCCTTATGGTTGATATCAATACCGGTATCGATGATTGCAACAATAACATTCCGTTTGTTTTGAGACTGATCATAGAGCGCCCAGGCCGGTTGAATGTTAATGTCGATTCCTGGGACTGCATGGGTAACTTTCGATTCATAGTTACCGGGACCTGGCTTTGGTATAAAAAGGTTTCCCTCGCTGTTAATTTCGCTGTACAGGTTATCTACGTACTTAAATTTCTGTTCCAGCTCGATGAGACGGAATTCCCCATCATTCTTTAAGCCCCACTGATAAGTGGAAAATTCATCAGAAGGTGATAGGTTGTTAAGCCCGGGACCCAATGCCATAACGTGTAAGTCTTGTCCCTGATCTTTTGAAGATATATGAAGCGGTTCATCTGATGCGCTTAATCTGCCGTCCATTGTCAGGGGACTGATCCAGAGCGAATACCCTGCGAGCAGTATAACCAGGGACAAACATGTGGCGCGGATTATCTTTTTCATGGTTTTTTACTCCTTATAAAAATAAACTGTCTTAACGATTTCCTTATTATATCATAAACCCTACGCTATTTGCTGGAAAATTATGTAAAAATAATATTATTTTTAATTATAAAACAGCCCGGCGTAATGCCGGGCTGCTATTGAGTTCATTCTTCCTCTTCCATTTCGAGATTTTCCGTATGCGAATTGTCTTTATTCTGATTTTCCTCAGCCTCTTTTACAGCTGCTCTTCTCAGCAATTCAGCATTGGCCTCTGACTGTGTGATCGTTCCTTTATCAACAAGCGTACTGATTTCTTCTTCTGTCAGGTTGGTTAAAACCGTAGAAGACTCTGTGCTGTCTGTAGTAGAAGTTTCAGAAACCGTGGAATTCACTGGTGCAGGCGGTGCCTGCATTTTCTGCTGATAGGCCCTCCCTTCAGGACTGATTTCCAACGTATCAATATTTTGAGATGTGCTTTGAACTGTAGCCTCAATGGTCTTATCTGTTGCAGTTCCAGCCGCTGTGATCTGTGCGCTTTCCGCAGCTGCCTGTTCCGCTACCTTTTTATCCTTTTCCTTTTGCAATTGAAGCTGTTGCAGCTGGTCGTAGGATGATGAACCTGATACTCCTGATAACTCCATTCTCATTTCCTCCTTAGTGTAGAGTATACCAGGAGTATAACACCTATTTGTGTTCACACACTGAAAATAACCTGAAAGAATAAATAAAAATACAACCGTCTTTTACTGCTTTTTGTTGAAATATCTTTTTCATATGTGATATTATTACATTGGCTAGAAAAAGGAGAAAGATAAATGGATAAAGCTGCTGTATACAGCCTTTTGGCAGGTGGACTGATTGTGTCGTGTCAGGCGTTGCCAGATGAGCCTCTTTTCAGTTCTTATATTATGTCCCGTATGGCATATGCGGCCATGGAAGGCGGAGCAGTCGGTATCCGCGCTAACTCCATATCTGATATACGTGAAATTAAAAATACGGTGGACTTACCTATAATCGGCATTATAAAACAGAAGTATGAGGGATTTGAAACGGTCATTACTCCGACCATGAAGGAAGTGGCAGCTCTGGCGTTGGAAGAAGTTGATATGATTGCTCTGGACTGTACATTCAGATCCCGTCCGGGAGGCAGGAAAATCGAAGACTTTCTGTTTGAGATAAGAAAAGAATTTCCAGATCAGCTTTTTATGGCGGATTGTTCCAATTATGAGGAAGGGATGCTGGCAGCCCGCTTTGGAATGGACTTTATTGGGACTACATTAAGAGGCTATACCCAATATACGCAAACGGCTGTCCTTCCAGATTTGGAGCTGATCAGGCGACTTTCCATGGACAGTGGGAGGCCTGTAATTGCAGAAGGCGGCATTAAAACCCCGGAACAGTTGAAGACGGCATTACAAGTAGGTGCCTTCGCAGCAGTGGTTGGAAGCGCCATTACAAGGCCCAGGGAGATAACCCGTGATTTTATAAATGGTGCAGATTGCCGTGTTGGAGAAAAAACAGATAAAAAGGGAGACAGAGAGTGATGAAAGGGGATTTTTTAACCAGGATTCGTGCAGAATACAATCAGTTCACAAAGACCGAAAAAAAGGTGGCGGATTACATTCTCCAAAACTACAGAGAGGTACTGTTTATGTCAATTACTGATCTGGCAGAGGCATGTGAAGTAGGCGATACCAGCGTTTTTCGTTTTTGCAAAACATTGGAGCTCAAAGGTTATCAGGAGTTTAAGATGCAGCTTTCCTTAAGTCTTCATGACGAGACCACAGGGCAAGGCCGCCTGGAAGGAGATATTAGCCTTAAAGACTCCTTTGCGGAGGTTTCCAGGAAGGTACTTAACACGAATATGAGTGCTCTTGAGGAGACTTATTCATTATTAAATGAAGAGAGTTTTGATCGCGTAATCCGCTGTCTTTACGAAGCAAAAAGAATTTGTTTTTTTGGAGTGGGAGCCAGTATGTTATCTGCCATGAAAGCTGTCAACAAGTTTTTAAGAATTGAACCAAAGGTATCCTGTGTATCCGATTCCCATATGCAGGCCATGGTAGCTTCCATGATGGGAGAGGGGGAAGTGGCTGTCATATTTTCCTACTCAGGCGCTACAAAAGACACAATTCATGTGGCAGAGCTTGCGAAGAGAGCCGGTGCAGCGACAATCTGCATTACCCGGTTTGTAAAATCGCCCCTTACCTCTTTTTCCGATGTGACTTTGCTTTGTGGAGCCAATGAAGGTCCTTTACAGGGGGGATCTACATCCTCAGAGATCAGCCAGATGTTTTTGATTGATTTGATGTATACGGAATATTACAGAAGGTATTTTGAGTCCTGCGATCAGGTAAATGAGAGGGTATCCTCCTCCGTACTGGATAAAATGTGCTGACAAACTGCATGAAAGTGAGAGGAGGGCCCAGTGGAAGAAAAATATTTTCATAACAAAGTGATCTGGTTTACATTTCTATACAGTATTCTTGTAATATGGGTTCATTCTTATAATGCGGTGTTGTTTTTAGGCAAGACAGGCGTCGCTTACCGGATAGACTTACTGGAGCGTTTCTGGGGCGATACAGTGGCCCAGATCGCCGTTCCGGGATTTTTTTTAATATCTTCCTATTTATTCTTCCGGGGATTTACAATGGAAAAATTATGGGTTAAATGGAATTCCAGGATACGAAGCATTCTGGTTCCTTATATAATGTGGAACCTTTTGTATTATCTGGGATATGTCATCGGCAGCCGGATCCCTTTTATTTCCAGGGTAATTGGCAAAGGTACAATCCCCTTTAACTTTCCGGAAGCTGCCCAGGCAATAATTCACTATTCCTATAATTATGTGTTCTGGTATTTAAACCAACTGATCCTTCTTGTTCTCCTGGCACCGGTAATATACCTTGCGATGAGGAGAAAGTTGGTTGGAAGGCTTTTACTGGCGGGTGTTTTTTTGACAATCTATCTGGGCGGCGCACTTACGTTATTAAATCTGGATGCGTTGCTTTATTATTCATTTGGAGCCTATGCAGCGATACATGGGAAAGAGATTTCAGAAAGTTCTTTTAGTAGGAAGTGTGCTGCAGTAGGAGCGGTTCTTTTTCTTGCTGCCTGCCTAATGAAAAACATCGATATTCCCGGTAATGTGGAAGGCGAGGTTGCCGCCTCTACGGTATTTTTCAGGCTCCTGATGCCGGTAAGTTTATGGCTCATGGTTCCTGGCAGGTACTTAAAAGAAGTAAGTGACTGGATGAAACAGAATTTTTTTCTATATGCCACACATTTTTCTGTGGTACGATTAATTAACAAAACGGGAGCATTGCTGCTCCCGCCGATTCCTGCTATAACGATTGGTCTGTATATCATTATGCCAGTATTTTGTATTATCTTCAGTTGTACCATCGGTTCCTTCTTAAGAAAGCGTCTGCCGCTGGTCTGGTGTCTGTTTAATGGTGGGCGTTAATTCGGCCGAATCTAAGATCGGTCAGCGGACCATCTTCCGGAAGCGCCACACGGGAGGATGAGACCTGAACTTTTCACGGGAAGGCCCACTTCATCGGATTGAACGCTTCCGCCGAATTTACGGCTGATTTCTGTGGAAATCATATATGACAGTACAGAGGGAGCCAGTCCTGTGGTATAGGAGTTAATGAGGAAGAATAAAGGAGTATCGGACAGAAGCTGGGAACAAAGTTTTACGAACGGATAAATGGAATCCTCTATTTTCCAGATCTCTCCTTTCGGTCCTCTGCCATAAGACGGCGGATCCATAATAACGGCATCATAATGACTGCCTCTTCTGATTTCCCGTTCAACAAACTTCACGCAATCATCCACGATCCACCGGATTGATGAGGATTCAAGTCCTGATGAACGGGCATTCTCCTTAGCCCAGCCGACCATACCTTTGGAAGCGTCCACATGGGTAACCTGAGCCCCGGCCTTAGCGGCAGCCAGAGTTGCTCCGCCTGTGTAAGCAAATAAATTCAGAACCTTCACAGGTCGTCCTGCATTCTTTATCTTATCTCCGAACCAGTCCCAATTGGCAGCCTGCTCTGGAAAAAGTCCTGTATGTTTAAAACTAAAGGGCTTCAGCTGAAATGTTAATTCCTTATAGCTGATGGTCCACTGCTCCGGCAAATGAAAGAATTCCCATTCTCCTCCGCCCTTTGCGCTGCGGTGGTAATGACCGTTCATCTTAGTCCAGCCTGGTTCCTTCTTCGGGGTGGACCAGATGACCTGAGGGTCGGGACGAACCAGCAGGTAATTTCCCCATCGTTCTAATTTTTCCCCCTCTGAACAATCTATCACTTCATAATCTTTCCAGCCGTCTGCAATCCACATACTTGATGCCGCCTTTCTTTCTATATAAATACATTTATTTATCTTAATGATTCTATGATTATACTGGATGGAGCTTTTAGCGTCAAGGTGATTCACACCTTGTCTGGTGGTTCTATATATTATAGTATAATACTGAGTAAAGAGGTGTAAGACTTATGGGCTGTTTCCGGATGGGATTTTCCTTCGGGTGCTTTGGGTGCAATTACTGTTGTAACTGGCGGGGGTGTAACGGCTGCGGCTGGATTTGCAGTAACGGCTGTAATAACCGCTGCAATAACCGTTGTAATAACTGCTGTAATAACTGTTGCAATAACCGGTCCGGGTGCTGCGGAAGGTGCGGAAATTGTTGCAGGAGAAATAACTGCTGCAGATAGATGTATTAAATAGATGAGAAAAGACAGGCAATGCCGGAATGGCTGGTTTATAACCCATGCGGCATTGCTTTTTTCTGCGCTGGTTCAGGTATTTCAACACGTCAATAATTTTGTAATAGAATTGAAAGATTAAAACAGTTGAATAATCTGAGATTAATTGTTAAAATAAATAATAGTAAAAAGGAAATCCCTGTAAGGAGTGAAGATATGAAAAGAAAAGGTCTCATTGTACTGGCAGCAGCAGCCATGCTGACAGTCGGAGCGACATCTTTGGACGCCTGGGCGGCCGAGGGGTGGGCGCAGGCAGGAAGTACCTGGGTATATTATGACTCAGGCGGCGGCAAAATAAGCAGCACCTGGAAGAAGGGTGCGGATAATTTATGGAGATATTTAGACAGCAATGGTGAGATGGCAGTCAATACCTGGGTTGAGAACACTTATTATATGGATTCCAACGGAATTCTCGTAACCGACAAATGGATGAAGTTCAAGGACTCTGGCAGCAGTGAGTATAAGTGGTATTATTTTGGCAGCAGTGGTAAAGCAATTATGGACAACTGGTCTAAAATCGACAATAAGTGGTACTACTTTGATTCAAATGGCGAGATGCTCACAGGCTGGATTCTTGACGACATGTGTTATACCGGAGCGGACGGAGTTATGAAGACGGGTTGGCAGAAGCTTTATCCACCGGACAGCAACGACGAAGCTGGTCAGATAACACCTGGAGATGCAGACGAAGGAAAATACTGGTATTACTTTAGCGAGAATGGCAAAAAATATGTGCCAAAAGATTTCTCCGGAGATTATGGCACTTATAAGATTGACGGAATCGCTTACTGCTTTGATGACAGGGGTGCGCTTCAGACCGGCTGGAAGAAGGTAGGCGTTGATAATGCGGAATATGAGATACAGAATTATAAATATTACGACTCCAACGGAAAGCTGCGGGAAGGCTGGTTTTCCACAGAGCCGCCTCAAGATGTAAGCGGATATGAAGAAAGCGTAGAGTGGTTTTATTTTTCCAGTACAGGGATTCCAAAAGCCGGACCGAAGGAAGGAGAGGCCAGTACCTCCAATCTGGTGAAGATAAAAGATAAGACATATCTGTTTAATGAACTGGGGGTTCCTACATATGGACTTCAGAAGCTTCGGATTGGAAGTAGTTCTGAGTACACGGCATTTTATTTCGGAGATAAGAAGACCAGCAACATGCAGAAGGGTAAAGTCAAGGTAATTGAAGGAGACGGGAACGACAGTACATATTATTTCAGTGACAGCGGCAGAGGTTATACCGGAGTTAAGGATGGCTATCTCTATTATATGGGAAGACTTCAGTGTGCAGATGAAGGCGCCAAATATGAACCGATCTCCATTCCCACAGGCAGTACCAGAACTACCTATGTTGTGAGTACATCAGGTAAGGTGTCCAAGAGTACGACTGTAAAAAGTGCAGATGGTGTAAAATATAAGACGGGCAGCAATGGAACTCTATTAAAAGTAGATGAGGAGAATCCCTCTGGGAATGAAGGAAAAGAGCCTTCGGAACCAGCCTGGAAGTAAATAAATGCCATGAAAAAGCGCAGAATCTTACAAAAAAAGATTTTGCGTTTTTTTTGAAAAAAGTACTTGCATTGCCATGGAAAATATGGTATTCTGTTAAGGCTGTGGCATGATAGCTGTGAAGCGTGAGGTTGTTGCTGAAAAGCAGGTTTTCCGTGGAGCGAATGTCAAGTTAGGAAACTGGCGACAAGTCACTGTACAAATTAAAGTTCTGTTCGTTTTGAACAGATGGTCAGTGTGGGTCATTAATGACACACACGGGAACGTGTACAGTCACCGCTTGTCGTACTTCTACTAAGTGCGAAAAGGAGGCGACTTTTTTTATGGCAAGTCAAGTAATGAGAATCACATTAAAGGCGTATGATCATCAGTTAGTTGATCAGTCTGCAGGCAAGATCATCGACACTGTAAAAAAGACAGGATCAAAAGTGAGCGGACCGGTGCCGTTACCAACAAAGAAGGAAGTGGTAACGATTTTAAGAGCGGTTCACAAGTACAAAGATTCAAGAGAGCAGTTCGAGCAGAGAACGCATAAGAGACTCATTGATATCATTACACCAAGCCAAAAGACTGTTGATGCATTATCCAGATTGGAAATGCCGGCAGGGGTGTATATCGATATCAAGATGAAGAATAAATAATCTTCATCAAAAGAAACAATTTAGGTAATGTCCTGAAGGGTTTTAATATAGAAGCAACACTTTTTCCTCTAAGGAATCAACATCTCCATGGGCGGAAACGGAACGTAAGCAATTACGGATACGTCGGCCGCGGGAGTCATAGTGTTCCACGTATATTGGACTGTTCTAGGATGATTGCGAAAGCAATCCGCTGTAGAATTAATAACCAGGAGGTAAAAACATGAAGAAGGGTATTTTAGCTACCAAAGTCGGAATGACGCAGATCTTCAATGAGAACGGAGTATTAACTCCGGTAACAGTTCTTCAGGCTGGTCCTTGTGTAGTAACACAGGTTAAAACAGTTGAGAATGATGGTTACAGTGCAGTACAGGTTGGTTATGTTGACAAGAGAGAAAAGCTGGTCAGCAAACCATTAAAAGGCCATTTTAATAAGGCTGGTGTATCTTACAAGAGATTTGTAAGAGAATTTAGATTAGAGAATGCTTCCGAGTATTCTGTAAAAGACGAAATTAAAGCTGATATCTTCGCTGCAGGCGATAAGATTGATGCAACCGCAATCTCCAAAGGTAAAGGTTTCCAGGGCGCTATTAAGAGACACGGACAGTCCAGAGGACCTATGGCTCACGGTTCCAAGTTCCACCGTCACGCTGGTTCCAATGGTGCTGCTTCTGACCCAAGCAAGGTATTCAAAGGCAAAAAGATGCCTGGCCAGATGGGTAATAAGAAGATCACAATCCAGAACCTTGAAATCGTTAGGGTTGATATTGAAAACAACCTGATTTTAGTTAAGGGTGCTGTACCAGGACCTAAGAAGTCTCTCGTAACAATCAAGGAAACAGTAAAAGCAGCTAACTAATGCTTTTATAAGAAAGGAGGATTACACAGATGGCAAACGTATCTGTTTACAATATGGAAGGTAAAGAAGTTGGCACATTAGAGTTAAGCGATGCAGTGTTTGGTGTAGAAGTTAATGAGCACCTTGTACACATGGCAGTCGTAAGCCAGCTTGCAAATAAGCGCCAGGGAACACAGAA
>JAQSYE010000056.1 GCA_029256305.1 Lacrimispora sp.
TTACCAATTAACATAAATTTGAAGATAAAGGAAACCCTGGGAACAGGATACAGCGAACAGGAGGAAGATTATTATGATGATGTCTAATGACATTGGAATCGATTTGGGTACAGCAAGCATACTGGTTTATATCAAAGGTAAGGGTGTAGTTTTAAAAGAGCCATCAGTTGTGGCCATAGACCGTGACACCAATAAAATAAAGGCAATCGGAGAAGAAGCAAGGCTGATGATCGGAAGAACTCCCGGTAACATTATAGCAGTCAGACCTTTGCGTCAGGGTGTAATTTCTGATTACACAGTAACAGAAAAGATGTTGAAGTATTTTATCAACAAAGCAGTAGGAAAGAAAACGTTAAGAAAGCCAAGAATCAGTGTCTGCATACCAAGCGGCGCCACAGAAGTTGAGAAAAAAGCGGTTGAAGATGCAACCTATCAGGCAGGAGCCAGAGAAGTTGCGATTATTGAAGAACCGGTTGCAGCAGCAATTGGTGCAGGAATTGATATTTCCAAAGCCTGCGGCAATATGATCGTAGATATTGGCGGTGGTACTTCCGATATCGCAGTAATTTCTTTAGGCGGTACAGTTGTTAGCACTTCCATTAAGGTAGCAGGTGATGATTTTGATGAGGCTCTTGTCCGTTATATGCGTAAGAAGCACAACCTTCTGATCGGTGAGAGAACTGCTGAGGAAATCAAGATTAACATCGGAGCTGCTTACCGCAGACCAGAAGTTTTAACCATGGAAGTAAGGGGAAGAAACTTAGTAACCGGATTGCCAAAGACTATTGTTGTGACCTCGGACGAGACTCTTGATGCTTTAAAAGAGCCGGCTATGCAGATTGTGGATGCGGTTCATAATGTTCTGGAGAGAACTCCACCAGAACTGGCTGCCGATATTTTTGACAGAGGAATTGTCTTAACAGGAGGCGGTTCTTTATTAAGCGGATTAGATGCTCTGATCGAAGAGAAGACAGGCATCACAACTATGATTGCTGAGGATCCGCTGACTGCAGTTGCCATCGGAACCGGTAAATTTATCGAATTTATGCATGGCGGAAACAATAAAAAGGAATTTTAATCAGGTGCTGGCTGATGTATTTATTCAGCTATGATGATTAATTAAACTGCTCTTAACGGCCCTGGCGGTATCCAACGATCCCGGCAGGGTTCATTTTGCGGCAGTCTCTTTGCATTTTACGGAGGAAACATGGCGACAGTCTGCGGATTTGTAGAAAAAATTAAATACAGGAACGAAGACAACGGTTATACGGTGCTGAGCCTTTCTGAAGACGGCGAGGAATATACGCTGGTAGGTAACTTTCATTACATCAGTGAAGGGGAACGGATCGAAGCGATAGGGATTTTAACAGAACATCCCGTTTATGGAGAACAGCTGTCTGTAGAAAGTTATGAGATTAAAGCCCCTGAAGATACCGCTGCCATGGAACGCTATCTAGGATCCGGAGCGATTAAGGGTGTGGGCGCGGCGCTGGCAGCAAGGATTGTCCGCCACTTTAAAGCCGATACCTTCCGGATTATGGAGGAAGAGCCTGAGCGTCTTTCCGAAGTAAAGGGTGTCAGTGAAAAACTTGCCATGTCTGTTTCCAATCAGGTTGAACAGAAAAAAGAGATGCGCCAGGCGATGATGTTTCTTCAGGAATATGGTGTTTCCATGAATCTTGCAGTGAAGATCTATCAGGAATACGGCCCCAGACTGTACAGCATTGTCAAGGAAAATCCCTATCAGATGGCAGATGATATATCTGGAGTGGGATTTAAGATGGCGGATGAGATTGCCAGAAAAGCGGGTATTTTTACAGACTCGGATTTCCGTATTAAAAGCGGAGTTCTTTATACTCTTTTGCAGGCTACTTCAAACGGTCATACTTATTTGCCGCAGGAGGAGCTTCTTTCCTCTGCTTCTGAGCTTTTAAAAGTAGAGCAGGCATCCATAGAAAAACATCTGATGGACATGCAGTTGGACAAGCGCCTGATTATCCGGGAGACAGACGGGAAACGGACCGTTTATGCGGCTCAGTATTATTATATGGAACTGAATGTGGCGAAGATGCTTCATGATTTGAATATCAGGGGAACTATGCCTGAGGATGAGATCAGGACCAGGCTTGTTAAGATTCAGGAAAAAGAACAGATTGAACTGGATGAAAAACAGGTAATGGCTGTGGTGGAGGCCGTGAACAGCGGGCTCTTAATTATCACGGGAGGACCTGGAACCGGAAAGACCACTACCATTAATACCATTATCCGCTTTTTTGAAAGCGAGGAGATGGAGATATTACTGGCAGCCCCCACTGGCAGAGCAGCAAAGCGTATGACGGAAGCGACGGGTTATGAAGCACGGACCATACACCGACTGTTAGAGCTGAATGGTGTTCCGGGAGATGATCGTTCCATATCCATGCATTTTGAGCGGAATGAGGAGAATCCACTGGATGCGGATGCTGTCATCATCGATGAGACGTCCATGGTGGATATTCATCTTATGCAGTCACTGCTAAAGGCCATTAACCCAGGAACCAGGCTTATACTGGTGGGAGATGTGAACCAGCTTCCCAGCGTTGGTCCTGGAAATGTATTAAGAGATTTGATTGAATCCCAATGCTTTAATGTGGTAATGCTGACAAAAATTTTTCGTCAGGCAATCCAGAGCGATATCGTTGTTAATGCCCACATGATTAACCGTGGAGAAGCAGTTCCCCTTGGTAAAAAGAGCAATGACTTTCTGTTTATAAAGCGTGAAGAGCCCAATACCATCATCAATGCCATGATCACTCTGGTTCAAAGTAAACTGCCTACCTATGTGCAGGCAGATTCCTTTGATATTCAGATCATGACACCCATGAGAAAAGGCGCCATTGGAGTGGAGCGGCTTAATACCATTCTTCAGGAGCATTTAAATCCGCCATCAGAGGGAAAACAGGAGCGGGAATCAGCAGGGGTGATTTACCGGACCGGCGATAAAGTGATGCAGATCAAAAACAATTATAATATGGAATGGGAAGTCAGAAACAATTATGGAATTCCGGTGGAAAAGGGAACTGGAATTTATAACGGAGACATTGGAATTATTCGTGAGATGAATTCCTTTGCGGAGCTTGTAACGGTGGAATTTGATGAGGGTCGTCTGGTGGAATACAGCTTTAAGCAGCTGGAAGAGCTGGAGCTGGCTTATGCCATAACCATTCATAAATCCCAGGGAAGTGAGTATCCGGCAGTGGTAATCCCTGTTTTCCCCGGTCCCAGAATGCTGATGACAAGAAACCTAATTTACACAGCAGTTACCCGTGCAAAGACATGTGTCTGCCTGGTTGGACTGCCGCGTACGTTTCAGGATATGGTAAATAATGAAATGGAACAACGCAGATATTCCGGCTTAAAGGAGCGGATCTGTGAAATATATAAGCTACCTTAAATTCTTTGGGCAGACAGCGGTTCCGTCTGTCTGCCCGTCTCACTACTCTTAAAAGGAGAATCCATCCTTATGAAATCCTCATTTTTTATTGATTTGTTATTTCCAAGGAGATGTCCGGTCTGTGACGGGATTGTCATGCCAAAAGGCAGGCTGATCTGCCCGGAATGTGTGGGAGTACTTTCTTTTGTAAAAGATCCTGTATGCAAAAAGTGCGGCAAGGAGGTCATGAGCAATGACATAGAATACTGTTTCGACTGTACGAAGCACAGAAGAACATTTGAATATGGCAGGGCTCTGATTGATTACGACGAATACGCCAGAAACTCTATGGCGAAGATAAAATATAAAAACAAACGGGAATATCTGGATTTTTACGGAGATGCCATAAGCTTGCGCTATGAGAAGATTATAAAACGTATGGGAGCCGGGGGTCTGATCCCGGTACCGGTTCATCCTTCAAGAAAAAAAGAGAGAGGATTCAATCAGGCAGAGATTCTTGCACGCAGAATCGGAACAAAACTTGAGATTCCTGTTTTTCCGGATATGCTGGTGAGAAATAAGAAAACCATGCCTCAGAAGGCACTTAATCCCACAGAGCGTTTAAAAAATCTGGAGGAGGCTTTTTTGCCGGGAACGATGATTCCTGGCCTGGAAAACGTGATAATAATTGATGATATTTATACTACCGGAAGTACGGTGGAAGCATGTACCCGTGTGCTGAAAAAATCGGGTATTAAGAAGGTGTTTTTTTTAACAATTTGTATTGGACGAGGCCAGTAGTTTGTTGTATGATACATAAATAAATAATACTGATTAACTCAGGAGGAATGGAAATGAACATCAGGACCGCAGTGGAAAAAGATATGCCTCAGCTCTTGGATATCTATAATTATGAGGCAGAACATGGCTTTGCAACCTTTGATTTTACACCAAAGACCATGGAGGAACGTATGGTCTGGTATCGCGAGCATAATATAAAAAATCATCCCCTGATTGTGGCAGAGGAAGACGATAAGGCAGTTGGCTATGCATGCCTTTCCGCCTATCGTCCCAAAGAGGCTTATAAAGATACGGTGGAACTGTCCATTTATATTGATAAAGAATATCGCAGAAGAGGAATTGCGGGAAAGCTTGCGGTAGCGATTCTTGACATGGCCAGGGAAAGAGAAGATATACATACGGTTGTATCCGTAATTACAGGTGGCAATGAAGCGAGTATGAAACTTCATGAACAGCTGGGATTTGTGCATTGCGGAACAATTCGCGAGGTAGGAAAAAAATTTGGAAGAATTCTTGATATAGAAAATTATCAGATTATTTTGTAATATTGATTAGAAGGAGAGGGGGAGAGAAAGATGAGTCATGTGGAAGGGTACTATACTTCCGGAGAGTTTGCAAAGAAGGCCAGTGTCTCCATACGCACTGTCCGGTACTATGACAAGCAGGGACTGTTAAAGCCGGCAGGCATGAGCGCAGGCGGATACCGGCTTTATACTGATTCGGATTTTGCAAAACTGCAAAAAATACTCTCTCTTAAATATCTTGGATTTTCTCTTGATGAAATCCGTTCCATCACTATTAATGATAAGGATCATGACTACGTGGGGGAATCAATTAAGCTTCAGCTCAATCTGATCCGAAAGAGAATTGAACATTTAAAACTGGTAGAGCAGACGTTAACAGAAACCTCAAAACTCGTGGAAGACCGCCAGGCCGTAGACTGGAATAAAATTCTCCACTTAATCCATATTACGAATATGGAAAAGTCTCTGGTGGAGCAATACAAGGATGCGGCTAATGTGAGTATTCGAATTGGTCTTCATAAAAAATATGCCACCAATCCAGAGGGGTGGTTTCAGTGGCTTTATAGACAGATGGGGCCTTTAAATGACAGGTGCATTCTGGAACTGGGCTGCGGAAACGGAGAATTGTGGCGGGTAAATAAAGAATGGATACCGTCGGATGCCAAGTTATGCCTGACGGATGTATCCAAGGGTATGGTCCGCGATGCCCAGGAGAACCTAAAAAAGGTGAAGGGCCAGATTACTTTTGAAGTTCTGGACTGCAGGCAGATTAAAAAAACGGATGAAAGCTTTGATGTTGCGGCTGCCAATCATGTGCTGTTTTATTTAACCAACCTTGACGCTGCATTAACTCAAGTGTACAGGATTTTAAAAAAGGGTGGAATCTTTTATTGCAGCACGTATGGCAGGGAGCACATGAAGGAGATTAGACAGCTGGTGATGGAATTTGATTCCAGAATTGCCCTTTCTGAAGTAAATCTTTATGATGTGTTCGGCCTGGAGAATGGAGAAGAAATTCTGGGGAATCATTTTGAATCTGTAAGAAAAGAAGTATATGATGACCATTTGGAAGTCACTGATGCAGGTGCATTGATGGAATATATTTTATCTTGTCATGGTAATCAGCAGGAGTTTCTAAGCGACAGATTTGAAGAATTCCGTGAATATCTGGAAAAGAAGATGGGAAAAAAGGGATATATCCATATTACAAAGCAGGCTGGAGTATTTATTTGCACAAAATAAGAAAAAAGTAATAGAAAAAGACTTGACCGTGACGTTACGTCACCCTTTATGATAGCAGTATGAATGAATATGGAGGAAACAAATAATGAAGGGAATAATTCTTGCCGGGGGGTCCGGCACCAGGCTGTATCCGCTCACCATGGTAACGTCCAAACAGTTACTGCCTATCTATGATAAACCCATGATTTACTATCCGCTTTCCGTTTTGATGAATGCAGGAATTCGGGATATCCTGATTATATCCACTCCGGATGATACGCCACGGTTTGAAGCGCTGTTAGGAAACGGTTCACAGTTTGGGATTCAGTTATCCTACGCAGTGCAGCCTTCTCCGGATGGTCTTGCCCAGGCATTTGTAATCGGAGAGGAATTTATCGGGGATGACAGCGTTGCCATGATTCTTGGAGATAACATCTTTGCAGGTCACGGTCTTACAAAACGTCTTCTTCATGCAGCAAATAAAAAAGAAGGAGCTACTGTTTTCGGTTATTACGTGGATGATCCCGAACGTTTTGGAATTGTGGAATTTGATTCCGAAGGAAAAGCGGTTTCCATTGAAGAAAAGCCGTCTGCTCCAAAGAGCAATTACTGCGTAACTGGACTTTATTTTTACGATAATAAAGTCGTGGAATATGCGAAGAACTTAAAGCCTTCCCCTCGAGGTGAACTGGAGATTACAGATTTAAACCGCATATACTTAGAAGAGGGCAAGCTGAATGTGGAACTTCTGGGTCAGGGCTTTACCTGGCTTGATACAGGGACTCATGAGTCGTTGGTGGATGCCACTGATTTTGTGCGGACCATGGAAACCCATCAGCACAGGAAAATCGCCTGTCTGGAAGAGATTGCCTATTTAAACCACTGGATCACAAAGGACCAGCTGGAGAAGAGTATTGAACCATTAAAGAAGAACCAGTATGGCCAGTATCTGATGGATGTGCTTGCAGGAAAATATATCGATAAATAAAGGAGCAAATCAATGAAAATAATTGTTACCGGAGGAGCTGGATTCATCGGTGGAAACTTCGTACATCATATGGTAAATAAATACCCGGACTATGAGATTATCAATCTGGACCTTTTAACTTATGCAGGTAATCTGGAGACCTTAAAGCCTGTGGAAGACAAACCTAATTACCGCTTTATCAAGGGCGACATTGCAGACAGAACCTTTGTTTTTGAACTGTTTGAAAAAGAGAAGCCGGATATTGTGGTTAACTTTGCAGCAGAAAGCCACGTAGACCGTTCTATCACTGATCCTGAAAGCTTTGTAAGGACCAATGTGATGGGAACCACCACCCTGCTTGATGCATGCCGCACCTATGGTATCAAGCGTTACCATCAGGTTTCCACAGATGAAGTTTACGGTGATTTACCTCTTGACCGCCCGGATCTATTCTTTACAGAAGAAACTCCGCTTCATACGTCAAGTCCTTATTCCTCATCAAAAGCCAGTGCAGATTTGTTTGTTCTGGCATACCAGAGAACATTTGGGCTTCCTGTTACCATTTCCAGATGTTCCAACAACTATGGTCCTTATCATTTTCCTGAGAAACTGATTCCGCTTATTATCAGCCGTGCGCTGGCGGATGAGGATCTTCCTGTATATGGAACAGGAGAGAATATAAGAGACTGGCTTCATGTTTCTGACCACTGTGAGGCGATTGATTTAATCATTCACGAGGGAAAAGTAGGCGAAGTCTATAATGTGGGCGGACATAATGAACGTACCAATTTAGAAGTGGTGAAGACAATCTTAAGGGAACTGGATAAACCGGAAAGCTTAATCAAATATGTAACAGACCGTCCAGGTCATGACAGACGCTACGCCATTGATCCGAAGAAACTGGAAACAGAGCTTGGCTGGAAGCCAAAATACAATTTTGACACAGGAATCCGTCAGACCATTCAATGGTATCTGGATCATGAAGACTGGTGGAAACATATTGTAAACGGAGAATACCAGAATTATTTTGACAATATGTACGGAAAACGTTTATAAATTCCAACCGTAAAGTGAGGCAGCGATGAAAGTATTAGTTACTGGCGTAAAGGGCCAGCTTGGATATGACGTAGTAAATGAGCTGAAAAAAAGGAACCATGAGGCAGTGGGCGTGGATATCGAAGAGATGGATATCACGGATGAGGAAAGCGTAAACCGGGTAATCCGGGAAGCGGCTCCCGATGCAGTAATTCATTGCGCTGCTTATACAGCGGTAGATGCTGCAGAGGATAACGCGGAATTATGCAGAGTTGTCAATGCCGGAGGAACCGGGAATATTGCCAGAGTGTGTAAGGATCTGGATATCCGAATGATGTATATCAGTACGGATTATGTATTTAATGGTCAGGGAACCCGCCCATGGGAGCCTGACGATCAAAGAGAACCGTTGAATATCTACGGACAGACGAAGTACGAAGGTGAGCTTCAAGTAGAAGAAAACCTTGAAAAGTATTTCATCGTACGAATTGCCTGGGTATTCGGTGTAAACGGCAAGAACTTTATCAAGACCATGCTGAATCTGGGAAAAACCAGGGATAAACTGAATGTTGTTGCAGACCAGGTTGGTTCTCCCACTTATACCTTTGATCTTGCCCGCCTTCTGGTGGATATGATTGAAACGGAAAAATACGGCCGTTACCATGCCACCAATGAGGGACTTTGCAGCTGGTATGAATTCGCCAGTGAGATCTTTAAACAGGCAGGCATGAATGTTGTGGTTGAACCGGTAAACTCGGATCAGTTTCCGGTAAAGGCCAAACGTCCTATGAACAGCCGTATGAGCAAGGATAAATTAACAGAGAACGGTTTTGTGCCTCTGCCTTCCTGGCAGGATGCGTTAAGACGGTATCTGACAGAGATCGAGTATTAAAAACAGACACGGGAAACTTTAGACTTGCTTTTTTTGGTTTCCCGTGTTATAATGTCTAAATCCTACAACTTAGCAGGTGTTTCTAAAAAAAGATTGACGAATCCAGTCCCATATGTTATAGTAATTGGGCGAATGGAAGAGCTTAGGTCTTTTTTTTATGCTCAAAATTTCTTGAAGCAGAAAAAATTGGACTGAAAACACAACAACGATAATTTAAGTGGAGGTGGAAGTCGTGCGCACAAAAATCACACTGGCATGTACTGAATGTAAGCAGCGTAACTACAACATGACCAAGGATAAGAAGACTCATCCGGACAGAATGGAAACCAAGAAGTATTGCCGATTCTGTAAGAGCCATACAATGCACAAAGAAACGAAGTAATTAGTTTAGGAGGCAGTTTATGGGAGATACAGTGAACAACGAGGGAGTTCAGAAAAAAAACTTTGCAAAAGGCTTGAAGTCTGAATTCTCCAAGATCGTTTGGCCTGACAAAGAAACCGTAACGAAACAAACAATCGCTGTCACATCATCTGCGGTTGCTCTAGGACTGATTATTGCGATTCTTGATCTGATCATCAAGTTTGGTCTCAGTTTTATCTTATAATTCGTAAGGGTTAAGGTGAGTTTATGTCAGAAGCAAATTGGTATGTAGTCCATACCTATTCAGGTTACGAAAACAAAGTAAAAGTTGACATTGAAAAAACAATCGAAAACAGAAACTTGCAGGATCAGATTCTGGAAGTATCGGTTCCTCTTGAATCCGTCATTGAAATAAAAAATGGCGTTGAAAAAAAGGCCGATAAAAAGATGTTCCCCGGATACGTACTGATTCACATGTTCATGAATGATGATACATGGTATGTTGTACGTAATACCCGTGGTGTGACAGGCTTTGTAGGTCCTGGATCAAAACCGGTTCCTCTGACAGAAGAAGAGATGCAAAACCTTGGGTTCAAGAATGAAGAAGTAATTGTTGGCTTTGAAGTGGGAGATACCGTTGTGGTAACTTCCGGTGCATGGAAGGATACGGTTGGTGCTATCAAGTCCATCAACCAGGGTAAGAAAACCATCACCATTAATGTTGAGATGTTTGGCCGGGAGACTCCGGTGGAACTGAATTTCAGCGAGATAAAGAAGATGTAACAAGTAAAAGCGGCTTATACGGTTGTGTAGGCTCGTGGGAGGGAAATCCCCGACAATACCACATTTATTTAGGAGGTGCCTAATTATGGCAAAGAAAGTAACGGGATATATCAAATTGCAGATTCCAGCAGGAAAAGCTACACCAGCTCCTCCTGTAGGTCCGGCACTTGGACAGCATGGCGTAAACATCGTACAGTTTACAAAAGAGTTTAATGCAAGAACTGCTGACCAGGGAGATTTAATCATTCCGGTTGTTATTACTGTTTATGCGGACAGAAGCTTCAGCTTCATAACCAAAACTCCGCCGGCTGCTGTATTACTGAAAAAAGCTTGTAAGCTTAAATCAGGATCTGCAGTTCCGAACAAAACAAAAGTAGCTACCATTTCCAAGGCTGAGTTACAGAAGATTGCTGAACTGAAGATGCCAGATTTAAATGCTGCATCTGTTGAAGCAGCTATGAGCATGATCGCTGGTACCGCAAGAAGTATGGGTATTACAGTAGAGGCTTAAGTTTCTTAGCAAAGCGCCGGCTGAGCTTAGTAACTCATGCCGTTCGATGAGCCGCCGGGCAAATCGAACTTCCTTTATCTTGGATGGCGATGTTTTGTAACGTGGGAGGGAAAATCCCCGACAATACCACTAGGAGGTTATTTAGAATGAAAAGAGGAAAAAGATACGCAGAGGCAGCTAAAGCAGTAGATCGTGCTGTTCTCTACGATGCACCAGTAGCAATCTCTTTAGTTAAGACGAGTGCAAGTGCAAAATTTGATGAAACCATTGAAGCTCATATCAGAACCGGTTGTGACGGACGTCACGCAGACCAGCAGATCCGTGGTGCCGTAGTACTTCCTCATGGTACAGGTAAAACTGTTCGCATCTTAGTTTTCGCTAAGGGCGCTAAGGCTGATGAAGCACAGGCTGCAGGAGCAGACTTCGTTGGAGCAGAGGAATTAATTCCGAAGATCCAGAATGAAGGCTGGTTGGATTTTGATGTAGTTGTTGCTACTCCAGACATGATGGGTGTAGTTGGTCGTTTAGGACGTGTCCTTGGACCTAAAGGCTTAATGCCAAACCCTAAATCTGGTACAGTTACTATGGATGTAACAAAAGCAATCAATGATATCAAAGCTGGTAAGGTTGAGTACAGACTTGATAAAACAAATATTATCCACGTGCCAGTTGGAAAAGCTTCTTTTACAGAAGAGCAGTTAGCGGACAACTTCCAGACGCTTGTTGATGCAATCGTCAAAGCAAAACCAAGTACAGTTAAAGGTGCTTATTTAAAGAGCGTTACCCTTGCTTCCACTATGGGACCTGGCGTAAAGCTGAATGTAGCAAAGTTAATGAACTAATTTTGCTTTGTGGTTGACATGTATTATATATAATGTTATACTAATTTAGTATTAACTGCCGAAGACAGCAGGTGCCGCAAGGCATAAGGTGACAACGCCTGCCGAGGAATGTACAAGAATCATTTTGTGTAAATGAATTGTAAACCTCTCTGTCCATTTGGCGGAGAGGTTTTTCTTTGGTATATTTTTCTGAGTCAGGTCAGGCGTGAGCATGGGCTGAATTTGGGGGAATAGCCGTTCAGTTAGCCCCCTGGGCTAATCGGACTTCCTTTGCAGTTTATACGAACGAGCTTTTGCAGGCAGCTGCAGAGCTTAGACTAAACAGGAGGTAAACCATAATGGCAAAAGTTGAATTAAAACAGCCAGTAGTAAGCGAGATTAAAGAATTACTGGAAGGTGCTGAGACCGCAGTAGTTGTTGACTACCGTGGTATCACAGTTGCTCAGGATACAGATCTTCGTAAGAAATTAAGAGAGGCTGGAATTTCTTACAAGGTATATAAGAATACCATGATCCGTTTCGCTGCTGAAGGAACAGTGTTTGAAGCACTGGCTCCAGTTCTGGAAGGACCTACAGCAATCGCTGTATCCAAGACAGATGCAACAGCTCCAGCTAGAATCTTGGCTGAATTCGCAAAAAAAGCTCCTGCTCTTGAAATCAAGGGCGGCGTTGTAGAAGGTGTTTTCTATGATGCAAAAGCTATGGAGATGATCTCCAACATTCCTTCCAGAGAAATTCTTCTTGGAAGATTGCTGGGAAGCATCCAGTCTCCTATTACAAACTTTGCACGTGTTCTCAAGCAGATTGCAGACGGACAGGGCGCAGAAGCATAATTTTCTTTATGAAAGTAAGCTAAGCGTAGCTTGAATTTAGAAAATTAGCTGTTCAGTGAGCCAAAGGCGAGCTGAACTTCCATTAAAAAAACAAACATATTAAATACGGAGGTATATTATCATGGCAAAGTTAACAACAGCTGAATTTATCGAAGCAATCAAAGAATTATCTGTATTAGAATTAAACGAATTAGTAAAGGCATGTGAGGAAGAATTTGGTGTATCTGCAGCAGCAGGCGTAGTAGTTGCAGCAGCAGGCCCAGCAGCAGAAGCTGAAGAGAAGACTGAATTCGACGTAGAATTAACAGAAGTTGGTCCTAACAAGGTTAAAGTTATCAAAGTTGTTCGTGAAGCTACAGGCTTAGGCTTAAAAGAAGCTAAAGACGTAGTTGACGGAGCTCCTAAGGTATTAAAGTCTGGCGCTTCCAAAGAAGAAGCAGATCAGATCAAAGCTTCCTTAGAAGCAGAAGGCGCAAAAGTTACTTTAAAGTAATTAAATTTTCGTCTATGACAGAACAGAGTCCATATCTCTTTAAACAGGGACAGGACTCTGTTTTTCATATATGTGAATATTAGTTTTGTCTTGACATTTTCGCGTTTTCGGGTTAGAATGAACGAGTAATATCGAATGGAGTTATGATTTCACATATTTTTGTAAGTCATTATTTTCGGATGATGGTTTACGAAAATATGTGATTTTTTGTTTCAGGCGATATATCAAATTATTTTTTATTTATTATAGGAGGTACACGTTATGAACAACGGTACAGTAAAATGGTTTAATGGTGCTAAGGGATATGGTTTCATCGTGAATGATGCAACAGGCGAGGAAGTATTTGTACACTTCTCTGGAATCGTTTCTGATGGTTACAAGACTCTTGAAGAGGGTCAGAAGGTAACTTATGAAACAACAGAAGGAAACCGTGGTCTGCAGGCAGTTAATGTTTGCATGGCTTAATTAGATCCTTAGCTGATAAATAAGCCTTTTGAGGGCTGTCCCCATTTTTATGGAAGGGCAGCCCTTTTTGCATATGTAAAGCATCCCACGTCTTTATAGAATCTTTATATCTGATCTGATATCCCTACTATCATTTTTATGCATATATTTTGTAAAATAAGGTTGAAAATGAGTATGAACCATCAGGAGGGAAGGATCTTTTATGCTATTTCAAAAAACAAAGACAATTATTATCGTAGGGGTCAGCCGATTTGGTATTAGCCTGGCAGAACGGCTATCGGGCCGTAATACCAGAATTATAGTGATTGATTTATCAGTGGAAGCATTTCAGAAACTGCCCAGGGAGTTTGCGGGAGAACAGGTGCTGGGAGACGGAACGGATGCAGAGCTATTAAAGAAAGCAGGAATCTGCCAGGCGCAGGTATTTGTTGCTGCGATGGGTAATGATAATGAAAATCTACTGGCAGCCCAGATTGCCAGCAGGATATTTCATGTGCCGGAAGTAATTTTAAGATTGAATGATGAGAGCAAGGAAAAGCTGATTCAGGGATATAATATGAAGCCAATCTGTCCGTTTGCTCTTTCTGCTGATGAATTTGACCGCCTTACAGAGAAAGTATATGAGGAGGTATCCGCGTCATGAAAATAGCCATAGCAGGAGGAAGAGAGGAAGCTGATTTCCTTATCGGTCTTCTTCTCAAAAGCAAACACAGACTAATAGCAATAAACGATGACAGAATATACTGTGAACACCTTGCCACTGAATATGATAAAGTATCAGTAATCAATGGTGACCCTGGCAGAGAAGAGATATTGAGTGATGCAGGTATTAAAGGAATTGATGCAATCATTTCCTTGTGCGAAAAAGATGCGGATAATCTGGAGATATGTCAGATGGCGAAGCGCCTGTTTGGCGTGAGAAAGACAGTCTGTACGGTTAGAAACCCCAGGAATGTGGAGATCTTTAAGACGTTGGGAGTTGATCAGGTAATAAGCGCTGCCTTTATTCTGGCAGAATATATCCAAAAGTCCTCAGTGGAAGAGGATCAGTAGGATCGATCTGTGGCTGGAGGATTGAAGATTTACCGGGTTTGTGTTATGTTAAAGGAAATAAAATGGGATATACCGTTGGATTGCCCGTTTTATATCTGATGGAAAGGAAGCAATTATAAATTCATGGAGATGGGAAAACGTATAAGTGCGCGGGTCCGGATATTTAAAAATTTCGGAAAGATAGGGATTATCTGGGGATTGTCTACAATGTTCGCAATTGTTTTAAGTCACATAGGTGTGAGAATCGAAAATCTTCTCCTGATTTATGTTGTGGGCGTTACTCTGTGCAGTGTGGAAACCAGAAGTATGCTTTGGAGTGTTTCGTCTGCCATTATCTTTGTTTTTACGTTTAACTTTCTTTTAACATCGCCCAGATTTACTTTTCAGGTGGATGATCCCAACTATATTATTTCCTTACTGATTTTTATTATTGTTGCAATTATCGCTGCCTCATTAACGGCTAAGCTGCAAAAGCAGATGGATCTTGATCGGGAACGGGCAGAGGTTATGCTTAAACTCAATACCATAGGCAGTGGCTTTTTAAATCTCTCAGGACGTCAGGCCATTGCTTCCTACAGCATGAAGAGCCTGCATAATTTAACTGGGAAGAAAACTGAAATTTTAATCAAAACCCGAGATGATAGATTTTCTGACAGATTGGCCGAATGGTGTTTTAGAAATTCCATGGCATGTGGTTATGGAGAGGCCCAGTTTGGTGACAGTGACAGTCTTTATGTACCCATCTGCAGTCTAAGCAAGACATATGGTGTAATTATCTTTTTGTGCAGCAATGGTGCGCTGACCAAAGAGGAACGCATGTATGTGGAAATGGTGATTTCTCAGATTACTCTGGTGCTGGAACGAGAACAGCTGAATGAGGAAAAAGAGGAATCCAGACTTCAAATTGAACGGGAAAGATTGAAAAGTACTCTTCTTAGAAGCATTTCTCATGATCTGAGAACCCCTCTTACTGGAATTGCTGGGAATTCCAATTTCCTTTATGAAAATTATACGTTAGTGGATGAAGAAAGCGCCAAAAGTATGCTGCTTGACATCAGTACAGAGACGGAGTGGTTGAATTCCATGGTGGAAAATCTGCTAAACATGACTAGGATTCAAGAGGGAAAGCTGGAAATTCGAAAGAAAAGAGAAGTAGTGGACGATTTGATTTCGGGCGCGGTTACACTGGTTTCAAAACGCTTGGGGAATCACACCCTAAAGATAATAACTCCACCGGAAATAGAGCTGATAAGCGTAGATGCAAGACTGTTTACCCAGGTGCTGGTGAACTTAATCGATAACGGGATACGTCATTCAGGAGAGAATACAATCATTACTGTATCTGCCAGTGCAAAAGGGAATCGGATGGTTTTTATAGTGAGTGATAATGGAACAGGCATTTCGGACGATAAGATGGAACATATTTTTGACAGTTTTTTTACATCTGCTTATCGGGAAGGAGACCGTCAGAGAGGAGCAGGCCTTGGGCTCGCCATATGTAAGGCGATTATAGAGGCGCATGGCGGAAGAATTTTGATCGACCAAAGTGTGGAGAAAGGCGCTGCTTTCCGAATTGAGATGCCTATGGAGGAGACCGATGATCAATGATATTAGCGTTCTTGTGATCGAGGATGACAAGAGCATTCAGAATTTTATCAGAATTACTCTGAAAACAAAAGGGTACAATTCTGTCTTTGCAGATGACGGCCTGACCGGAATTTCCTGCTTTTATGCCAACAATCCTGATATTATACTTCTGGATCTGGGATTGCCGGACATTGATGGCATGGAAGTTTTAAGCCAGATTCGGAAAGAGTCCAATATTCCCGTTATTGTTGTATCTGCGCGTGGAATGGAGCAGGAGAAAGTGAATGCACTGGATGAGGGGGCAGATGATTATCTGACAAAGCCTTTTCACGCAGGGGAGCTACTTGCCCGCATCCGTGTGGCATTAAGGCACAAAAGCGGCATTGTGAAGCAGGAGACGGCATTTGAGTTGGAAGGCTTCAATATGGATTTTGAAAAAAGAAAACTAATCGTCAGAGGAGAAGAGGTCCATGTTACTCCGATTGAATATAAGATGCTGAAATTGCTGGTTTTAAATGCAGGAAAAGTTTTAACCCATCATTTTATTCAAAATGAGATCTGGGGATACGAAACAAATGATGATTATCAGTCTATTCGGGTTTTTATGGCAAATATCAGGAGAAAAATTGAAGAGGACTCAGCCAATCCGCGTTTCATTATAACAGAGGTGGGGGTTGGGTATCGGTTTACTGAAAATTAAAAACAGGCAGAGATGGGAAAGATACAGGATTTTCTAATCTCAGCCTGTTTTTTTCAGGATTATGGATTATTGATCGGTCGAAAGAACTGATGTGGGGTCGGCATAGAGGTGTTTGATTGTGTCAATGGTTTGGGCAATTCCCAGTTGGCTGATGTTAAACAGAATCTGATGAGATTCAATGTTTCCCCAGCTCCGGTCTGTGTATGTCTCGTAATACTGCTTTCGGCGGTGGTCCATTTTTTTAATGGAGACTTCCGCTTCCTTTTTAGAGATGTTATAACGCTTCATAATGCGTTCTGTGCGGTCCTTGAATGCTGCGTAGAGGAATATATTTAGACATAGAGGATTATCCCGCAAAACATAGTCAGCGCATCTGCCTACAAATATGCATGGCCCTTTATTAGCCAGGCTTTCAATGATTTTACTTTGTGTCTCGAACGTGCTGTCATTTAATGGAATTCTTCTTGGGGCAAAACCGTTATAACGGTACGAAGACAGAAGTGTGTTGAAAACTGATTCATCTACTGCCTCAACGGTAATTTCAGAAAGGCCCAGTCTTTCCGCAGCCATTTCCACCAGATCCCGGTCATACATGGGAACCCCCAATTCCTCAGATAGTCTGGATGCAATCTCGTGTCCTCCGCTGCCGAACTGACGGCCGATTGCAATGATCTTATGCTCCATTTTAATCCGCTCCTTCCCTAAGGGATTGTACACAATAATTAGAAAAATGCTTCTAATATATCTTAATTATAGCGTATTTTAGAAGGAAAAGATAGAAAAAACAGAAATATTCTGGTTTTATTTTGGCTTCAAAGCCCATAGATTGGTTAATAAAAGCAGAAAGCCGGCTTGTGAGTTTATGAAAATAAAATGGAAATTGGCCTGTCTGTTGGCGGTCATTGTATTGGATATCGTCTTTGCAGGGGCGTTGTATTATAATTACAGTGAAGCGAGAAATACTTTGTTTCTGCCGACGGATGCCGGAGGAGAGGCAAAGGAGGAGGTTCGGAAACAATTTTCCGGTGGTAAACAGATTGCACTGACATTTGATGACGGACCTCATTCTGTATATACACCCATGCTTTTAGACGGCCTTCGTAAACGAGGTGTCCATGCCACCTTTTTTCTTCTGGGAAAAAACGTGATAGGAAAAGAAGCGATTGTGAAGCAGATGCAGGAGGATGGGCATCTCATTGGAAACCACGGGTATAGTCACGTACAGATGAATAAGGAGGCGGTATCCAATGCCTGTGAGCAGATTGAGGAAAATAACCGCCAGATAGAAGCTATTACGGGATCCAGACCCCAGTACCTCCGGCCGCCCTATGGATCGTGGAATGAGGAGCTGGAGTGCACAACCAATATGACGGTGGTACTGTGGGATGTGGATAC
>JAQSYE010000057.1 GCA_029256305.1 Lacrimispora sp.
GAAATAAACCGGGCATAATTGTGAATATCTTGACATTGTGGCATCTCCTTATTAAGATAGTAGTAGAAAATGTTTGTTACTATAATAACAATCTCTCTGTACTCAGTGTAGCAATTATAATGTTTGCCTACAATGGCGTAGATTATGAAAATTTTAACAAAGTGTTGTTGTTATAAGATAGACGGCGTTTGTCCAGGAACGACAAACGCTGTCTGTGCGATTTGTTGAAATTTCACAACCGTTTGTGTGAGAAGTATGGTAAAATTTATGAATGCATCTCATTTGATTACCAGGCGAATAAGAAAGGCGATGACGATTTATGATGACTGATTCTGAAACTGGAAAAAATACCGATGATTTTATTAATAAACTACTTGATGCCTCCAACAGCAGTCATAATATACAATTGTTGCTGGATATCGGCTATCAGGAACTGGGTAATCCTGTGTTGCTGGTTGATGTTGCCCTTTGCTTTGTTGCACAGACCGGTGGCGGGCTGATCACGGATGAACCGCTTTGGGACTGGACTCTCTCCAAAGGCTATGTGACGGAGGAATACGTGAAGTATATCTTAAACGGTGACAATTCCCAGTATGACCCCGGGGAAGAATGGTCTACGGGCGACTCCAGATTCATCTGGCAGGAAGGTCTCCTTCACCACAGGCAGCTGGTTGGGAAGGTTAACAGAAACACAGTTCCCATTGGTTATCTGAAGCTTCTGGAGTACAACAAGCCCATAACGGATGAAGATGTGAATAAGCTGAATATTCTTTGCAAATTTCTTGCTATCTGTATGAACTCCTACATGGGAACCTCAGACCAGGAAGATTCCCTGATTGATACGCTTCTGACTTCCATGTTAACCCAGCGTCTGTATGACAAGTATGCCATCGAGGAGCGAGTGAACCGCTTTGGCTTAAAGCTTTATGAAAATCTGTCGGTAATTGTACTGGGAACCCGGGGCCTTATGACGGACAAGATTTATTTTATAAAGAAAAAAATGAAGAATTTTTTAAATAGGGAGTCAGTCATTACATTTAAAGGGAATCTGGTTATTCTTTATGATTACAAAACAAACGTGCCGTTTTCTGAAAATGAATTGATTAATCTGGAAAAATTATGTACTGATTTTGACATCAAAGCTGGAATAAGCAATTCATTTAAAGAAATTTATAAGTTTGAATTGTTTTACCGTCAGGCACTGACGGCACTGGAACTTAGTACGGAAACTCATAATAAAGGGTGGGTAGCTTTTTATGATGAGTTCTGTATTCATCATATGGTAAGCCTGTTTACGGAACATAGTGATCCGGTGGTTTTAATCCATCCTGCCATAAAGTTTTTAAAAGAACATGACATGGAATATAGCAGTGAATTATGTCCCACGTTAAAAGAATATTTAAAAAACAATCAGGATTTATCTCTGACGTCAACGGCGCTACATATTCATTACAATACGCTTAAGTACCGGATTAACAAGATCATTGAGCTTACTGATTTGAATTTTTCTGATAAAATTATTTTTCGTCTGCATCTGTCGTTTATTGTATTTGATTATCTGACTGAAACTGGAAAATCGAATGTGTTGAAATAAAAAGCAAAGGCTTATTGGCTGTGCAATAGAAAAATCGAAATTTCATCGGTAAGATGAAGTCCGACTAATATGGAGGTATCATGAATAAAAAAATAATACTCACTTTAATTACAGTATCATGCCTGGCGACAGGCTGCGGGAAAGCGGCTCCACCGGACCCCTTACAGGGAACAGGGAATACATCAGCCAGCACTTCACAGGAAGAACCCATTTCAATACAGTCGTCCAAGGAAAGTAACTCCCAGACTGCTGTAGAGACAGAGCGTGAGACAGATTACAGCCAATTCCTAAAGAAGAACTGGATCAGAAGCACAGACACTAATTTTCCTGAGAACGGAGGTTTGTCCATAGCCATTTCCAGCATTAAGGACGGTAAAATTAAGGGCGAGATCTCAGCGGTGAGCAGTGGACCAGCTTATAATATGGACAGCTCCGGATTTGAGGGAACAGTAGATGGAGACACAGCGCAGTGTGAGCTTGTAGACGATTCCAGAGGAAATAAAGGAACAGTCAGGCTTACATTTAAATCTCCCGGTATTCTTGAAGCCGCAGTTCTAATAACTGAGAGATCAGAAGATAACATTATGACTCTGCCGGAAGGAACCTTTCAATTTGCTCCAAATAATTTGAAGAATGTAGAAGGATTTGAGCCAATAGGAGAGCAGTCTTTTATGGTGGATCTGGATTCGTGGGGTAAAGTGAAGTTTGTGTCAGGGAAATTGACCGCAGGCAGTCATATACCTGCCGTGTTTTATCTGACCGATGAAGATGGAAATATTTTTTATCAGTTCGATACAACCTTTCCTTACAGCGTTGACGTAGATGCTGTTTCATTTAAAGATTTAAATAAAGACGGGTTAAAGGATATTATTATAATTGTTTCAGATCAGTATGAAGGATCCACAGGATTGCCGATTGCAAATGTCTGCTTCCAGCAGGAAGATGGGACCTTTATGACGGATTATGAACTTTGTCAGCAAATCAATGATTCAGGAAACAATAAAGATATTAAAATGGTTACCAATTATATCCTGAACAAAAAATAAAAAAATTGCGAACAGGTATTGACAAAATAATTAATAGTATATATAGTTAACTGTGTTAGATAAAATAATCAACTCAAGAAGGTGACAAGATGGATTATACAAGCCTGGCCCGTGAATACATGCAGATCATGCATCAGATGCGCAATATGAATGGGCAAAAGAAGATTCATGATTCCATGCACGGCGAGAGTTTTATGCTCTTTTATATCTCCAAGCGTAAGGGCGGTATTATTCCAAGTGAAATCAGCAATGAAATGGGGATCACTTCTGCCAGAATAGCTGCAGCGCTTAATAGTCTGGAGGCAAAAGGTCTGATTACCCGTAGAATTGACACGGAAGATCGCAGAAGAATTCTCGTTGATTTAACAGAGGCAGGAAAAGAACAGTCTAAAAAGCATTTAGATATGATTATGAACATTACCAAAAGCATGCTTGAGTATCTGGGAGAAGAGGATGCCTTGGAATTGATTCGAATTATGAAGAAGCTTGCTGATAGGAATCCGGAAGAGTTTAATTAATGTGCGGCCGATAAGACGGCTGCATATTTTACCAGGATTAGCTAATACTATTAGAATATAACCGAGTTAGTAAAAAGGAGAAAAATTCATGATAAAATTACTGAAACGTTTTAAAATGGCAGAATGGCTGCAGGTGTTCGCCAGTCTGATATTTATTATTGCCCAGGTCTGGCTGGATTTGAAGCTTCCGGACTATATGTCAGAAATTACCAGGTTAACACAAATTCCAGGCAGTGAGATGTCAGAGATATGGGCGGCAGGTGGAAAGATGTTAATTTGTGCTTTGGGCAGTCTGGTATCAGCGGTATCGGTCGGCTTCTTTGCAGCAAGAATTGCAGCTTCCTTTTCGCAAAGAATTAGAAGCCTATTGTTTTCCAAAGTGGATTCTTTCTCAATGGAGGAAATCAACCGCTTTTCCACAGACAGTTTAATTACACGCTCTACCAATGATATTACCCAGGTGCAGATGCTTATTACCATGGGGCTACAGATGCTTATTAAGGCTCCGATCATGGTGGTATGGGCGATTACAAAAATTGCAGGAAAAGGGTATGAGTGGACATTGGCAACGGGTGTTACAGTTGGAATCATGGTCGCGGTGATTGGAACAATAATGATGTTTATTATGCCAAAATTCAAAAAAATGCAGACACTTACGGATAATTTAAACCGGGTTACAAGAGAAAATTTGACTGGTTTACGAGTAGTAAGGGCTTACAATGCAGAGCATTACCAGGAGGAGAAGTTTGAAGAAGCAAATCAGGAGCTGACTGCCACTCAGTTATACACCAATCGTGGCATGGCAATTATGCTTCCCATGATGACTACACTAATGAGCGGTCTGTCTCTGGCTATTTACTGGATCGGAGCTAATTTAATTAACGAAGCACAGGCGATGGATAGACTGACCATATTCTCCAACATGGTAGTATTTTCTTCTTATGCGGTTCAGGTAATCATGTCCTTTATGATGCTGGTTATGATTTTTATCCTGCTTCCAAGAGCGTCTGTATCTGCAAAACGTATTAATGAGGTCCTTGAAACAAAACCTACGATTATAGACGGACATAAAAAAGAGGGAGAGATGGGTCTTAAAGGAACCGTTGAATTTAAAAATGTCAGCTTTCAGTATCCGGGAGCTGCCGACTATGTTCTGGAGAATGTCAGCTTTTTGGCAAAAAAGGGCGAGACAGTGGCGTTTATTGGTTCTACCGGAAGCGGAAAAAGCACGTTGATCAGTCTGATTCCAAGATTTTATGATGCAACAGATGGTGAGATTCTGGTTGATGGTGTGAATGTGAGGGACTATACACAGGAAGCCCTTCATAATAAGATCGGATATGTACCGCAGAAAGCAGTTCTGTTTCGAGGTACAGTAAACAGCAATGTGGCATTTGGTGATAACGGACAGAAAAAACCACTGCCGGAAGAAATTGAATCTGCGGTAAGGACTGCGCAGGGCAGCGAATTTGTGGAGAAAATGGAAAATCAGTATGAAGCGGAGATTGCACAGGGAGGAACCAACGTATCAGGAGGACAGAAACAGCGTCTTGCCATTGCCCGGGCCGTTTGCCGCAAGCCTGAGATCTATATATTTGATGACAGCTTTTCTGCACTGGATTATAAAACTGACCGGGTATTAAGATCTGCTCTCAAAAAGGAATCTCAGGGCGCTACCAGTCTGATTGTCGCACAGAGAATTGGTACAATTATGGATGCGGATCAGATCATTGTTCTTGATGAAGGAAGGGTAGTCGGAACGGGGACCCACAGGGAGCTACTTCAAACCTGCGGTGTTTACAAGGAAATTGCGATGTCACAGCTTAGTCAGGAGGAATTGATATCATGAGTGAACAACAAGGAAAGAATCATTCGCATACAGGTCCAATGTCAGGCGGTCCAATGGGAAAAGGACCGATGGGAAATGTGGTGGAAAAACCAAAGAACTTTAACACGACAATGGCAAAGCTTTTGGCGTATTGCAAACAATATCTGCCTGCTATCATCTTTGCGCTGGCGGCGGCTTCGGCTGGAAGTATATTACAGATTATCGGGCCGGATAGACTAAAAGATTTAACAAATGAAATCATGAAGGGGCTTCCTGCCATGGTCAATGGAGCGCCTGTTTTAGGATCCATTGACATGAATGCTGTTTTAAAAATTGGCTGGACACTGGCTGCATTTTACGCCATTTCTCTACTTTTAAATTATATGCAAAGTTTGATTATGGCAACAATTACACAGGTTATATCAAAAAAGATGAGGACAGACATCTCCCAGAAGATGAATCGCCTGCCTCTTAAATATTTTGACTCTGTAAGCTTTGGAGATGTACTAAGCCGTGTAACCAATGATGTGGACGCCATTGGGCAGACATTAAATCAAAGTGTTGGAACCTTGATTACCGCGATTACGATGCTGTTAGGTTCTTTGATTATGATGTTTTATAACAGCTGGATTCTGGCGTTAACAGCGGTGGGCTCCAGTGCAATTGGTTTCAGTTTGATGATGATTCTCATAAAGCGATCACAGAAATACTTTAAACAACAGCAGACAGAATTAGGTCATATCAATGGCCTGATTGAGGAAGTTTACACAGGTCATAATGTTGTAAAAGTTTATAACGGCAGCAGAGAGGCCAAAAATGCGTTTGAAAACAGCAACCACAGTCTATACAGTAGCGCATGGAAATCGCAGTTTCTCTCAGGACTCATGATGCCTCTTATGAACTTTGTGGGGAACTTCGGCTACGTTGCCGTCTGCGTGGTTGGTGCTGCTCTTGCTATGGAGGGGAAAATCACCTTTGGTGTGATTGTGGCGTTCATGTTGTATATCCGTTTATTTACGCAGCCATTATCCCAGATTGCCCAGGCGATGAATAATCTTCAGAGGACAGCAGCAGCAAGTGAACGTGTTTTTGAATTCCTTGATGAAGCGGAACTTGAGAATGAATCGGATAAACAGAATGTTTTAACTGATGTAAAAGGAACTGTGGAATTTAGAAATGTCAGATTTGGCTACACACCGGATAAGCCGGTCATAAATAATTTTTCAGCTAAAATAGATGCAGGACAGAAGGTGGCAATTGTGGGACCAACGGGAGCTGGAAAGACCACCATGGTCAATCTGCTCATGAGATTTTATGAAACAGATGCAGGAGAAATTCTGATTGATGGGGTACCGGTGAACCAGGTACCAAGAGAGAATGTTCATGCACAGTTTAGCATGGTATTACAGGACACCTGGATTTTTGAAGGAACGATACGGGAAAATATTATTTACAGCAAACAGGGAGTAACGGATGAAGACGTAATAAATGCCTGTAAAACGGTAGGTTTGCATCATTTTATTATGACATTACCAAATGGCTATGATACAATATTAAATGACAAGGCTAGTCTTTCAGAAGGTCAGAAGCAGCTGATTACCATTGCAAGGGCGATGATACAAAATGCTCCATTATTAATTCTTGATGAAGCCACCAGCTCCGTTGATACCCGTACAGAACGTATGGTTCAGGCGGCTATGGATCAGCTTACGGCAGGAAGAACTTCTTTTGTAATCGCTCACCGGCTTTCGACCATAAAAAATGCAGATTTAATTTTGGTTATGAAAGATGGTGATATTATCGAAAGCGGAAACCATGAGGAACTGCTTTCAAAGAACGGATTCTATGCACAGCTTTATAACAGTCAGTTTGAAGCAGCTTAATAAAAATATTATAGTAAATACGGAGGCGGGATATGAAGTTTTGCTGGACGACAATTCACGTAAGATCTTTAGAAGAATCAATCCGGTTCTACCATGAGATCATTGGTTTGAGTATTGCAAATCAATTTGAGGCAGGACCCGGCATGAAAATTGCGATGCTTGGCGAACCGGGCGGTGCTCTGATTGAATTAATTGAACAGAAAGGCATTACCCAGGAGAGCAAAGGGTTATCAATTGGGTTTGAAGTGCCATCGATTGACGAAGCAATGGAACATTTGAGACAGAGCCAGATAGAAATTAAAAGCGGTCCTTTTTCACCGGCGCCTTCCACCACTTTCTTTTTTGTGGAAGACCCGAATGGTCTGGAAGTGCAGATTGTACAGCACGGCTAGAGATATGTGAATGATATCGAAACAAAGGAACCATGACACAGAGTTGTCATGGTTCCTTTGCTATGATAGAAGAAAATGAAAGACGAGGATTGCATATGTCTGGTGTTTATGAGAAGTGTCCTGTACTGGAAAACGATAATTATCTGCTGCGGTTTGTTGAAATTGGAGATGTTCCCAGTCTTTTACGTGTTTACAGTGATAAAGAGTCCCTCCCGTTTTTTAATAGTGATAACTGCCATGGTGATGATTTTCATTATGATTCACTGAAACGTATGGAAGAGGCAGTAAATTATTGGTTTGATGAATATGAGAGAAAAAGCTTTGTACGCTGGTCCATCATCTCGAAGAAGAGGAATGAAGTGATTGGAACCATAGAGGTATTTCAAAGAAGATCCAATGATTATTTTAATCAATGCGGTTTAGTAAGAATGGATTTAAGGAGTGATTATGAAACGGAAAGCTGCATTGAAAATTTGATCTCCATATTAATTGAACCTGTCTATGAATTATTTGAATGCCAGATGATTGCAACAAAAGCGATAACTCTGGCGGGAGAAAGAAGGAAAGCACTGGAAAAAATGAATTTTCGGCTGACGGATCAAAAACTGGTTGGACATGATGGAGCAGAATATGAGAATTATTGGATGCTTACAAAATAAAAGTACAGAATCCCCTTTGCTTTTTTTCTCGTTGTCATTATAATGAAAGTATCTTTTGAAAAAGGGAAGATACTTTAAACCGCCAAAAAAAGGAAAAGGAGCTGATCGTATGATAATAGAAATTTGGTCCGATTTTGTCTGCCCCTTCTGCTATATGGGCAAAAGGAAGTTTGAAATGGCACTAGATAAATTTGAGCATAAAGATGAAGTAGAAGTGGTATATAGAAGTTTTGAGCTAAACATGTCAGGCGAATCTGTGAAGGGAAAAGATATTCATCAGGTTATCGCAGATAAATACCACATCAGTTATGAGGATGCAAGAAATAATAATGATATGATTGTGAAAGCAGCAGCGGAAGTGGGACTGCATTACCGTTTTGATTTATTAAAGCCTAATAGTACATTATTGGCTCATGAGATCGTTCAGTATGCAAAGTCAAAGAGGAAAGCGAACGAGCTGGTGAACTCTTTCTTGCGGGGGTATTTCGAAGAGGGAATGGATATCGGTGACAGGGATGCGCTTCTTAAACTGGCGGAGGAAGCCGGGATGGATATTGCTGATTTAACAATGCAATTGGAGGGTGGTCAACTTAAGTCAGCGGTGAAAAAAGAAGAAGATATGGCCCAGAGATTAAATATCAATGCAGTACCGTATTTTTTAATTAATGATTGGTATGCAGTCTCTGGTGCTCAGAATCCTGATACATTCCTTCACGCACTGCAGGAAGCATATGAATCTGAAAAATAATAGGATTAACTGTTAAATAAAACTGCCGTTTATTCCGGATTGATACCGGATTATAACGGCAGTTTCATTTTTTATTATTTGTGGTTTAAATACCGGTAGACGGTGGGCTCAGAAACAAAAAGCTGATTTGCAATTTCAGAAACGGATCCCTTCATGGTAAGGATTCCCTGCTCATTTAATTGCTGGACAATATTGATCTTCTCCTGTCTTGACATGCGCTGGGGTGAAACTCCCGCGTCTTTTACTGCCTGGGATACAAGGGTGGAGAGCATCTCCTCTACCGGAGTGCTTAAATCTTCCTGTATATCCCTTCTTCCCTCTGTCAGATTATAATGTTTTTTCAAATTGGACAATGCCAGGTCTAATTCATGAATGGCAGTTGTATTCCGGTTAACGCAGAGCAGACCAATCAGTCTGTCTTCATTCTTAATAAAGTAGGTGTTTGATATAAAGTTCTTGCTTTTGCTGATGCCATGATAGTTAGTAAGATAATCCTGGGTTTTATAAATCTGATCTTTTCTGATTTGATTGGCTAAGTCAGTCATAGGGGAACCGATGCCCCGGCCGGAGTGATGTCCGTTGGCAACAGCAATTACAGTGCCGCTGTCTGATTTGGAAACATCATGAAGCAGAACTTCACAACCGGGACCGCACAGGCTGGCTAAAAAAGAGACCATTGGTTGATACATATCTAATAATTCTTTATCTGTCATTTTCATTCTCATTCCTTTCATACTCACTTCCATTATACCATTTTTCCTTAAAGAATCAATTATGAAACAATAAAATAAATAAAAATTTTGTCATATTGATAAAAATATTGTCAAATCTTAAAAAGTGTGTTATGATAATTTTACAATCAAAAAGATAAAAAAATTATTAAAAAGGAGGATAATTTTGTTGCAGAAAAAAGCACTGAGCACTGACAAAGCACCATCTGCAATTGGACCGTATTCTCAGGCAATTATGGCATCTGGAACGATTTATGTATCGGGACAGCTTCCCATCGATCCGACTACCGGATCTTTTGCAGGAGAAGATATCAAAGCGCAGACAAGACAGTCACTGGAGAATATACGGGCTGTTTTAGAATCTGCCGGTGCCAGTATGGAGAATGTGGTAAAAACCACCGTATTACTAAAGGATATTGGGGAATTTACAGAAATGAATGAGGTTTATGCACAATATTTCACCGGTGCCTGTCCTGCCAGAGCGGCATTCCAGGTAGGCAGCCTTCCAAAGGATGCCAGGGTGGAGATTGAGGCGGTCGCAGTATTGTAGCATGTATGAAAGCTAGTTGAGAAGACGATTATTGAGGAGGAGAACATAATGGAAGAGCATGGTAAAAAGCTCGGTATGTTAAATATTTTCGGTCTTGGTTTGGGTGGGGCAATAGGTTCAGGCATATTTGTTTTACTGGGGTTTGGAATCGGTTATACAGGCAGATCAATTGTTTTGGTATGTGTCGGTGGGTGTCTGTTTATGCTTCTGGCTTATATGTACAATGTAATCATGAGTTCCATGTTTGTATTTAAGGGGGGAGATTACAGTCAGAAGGCACTGCTGTTTAATCCGACAATGACTGGTTTTTCAGCAACTATGGCTCTCGTTAACAGCATGGCAATGTCAAGCTATGCACTTGGAATGGTTAACTATATTTCAGCGGTATTTCCCGGAGTGGCGCCTTATACCCGTCCGGTGGCAGTTCTTATCATGACGCTTTTTTTTGCCAGCACACTGCGCGGAACCCGTTTTATTACGCTGTTAGAAAATGCAATGACGGTAATTCTGATTGGAGCAATCGCTATTTTTGTTGTTTTTGGTATGCCTCAGGTAAGACCAGATTATTTTTCCAATGCAGACGGCGGTTTCTTCCATGGCGGTTTCCCAGGTTTCATCAGTGCCATAGCCATTATGGGCTGGGCTTGCCAGGGAACCACAATGGCACCTGTATCCATGGTTGCTGTTACTGAAAAACCAAAAAAAACCATTCCCCTTGCAATTCTCTGGATTACCCTTGCTTTAGCTGTAATATATGGTGTAATGAGCATTGTTGCTGCGGGCGTGTTACCTTATGATCAGGTTGCAGGAGCAAATTTAGGAGCAACTGCGAAAGCAATATTCCCCAATAGCATTTATATTATGTTCATTTTAGGTGGTGGAGTATTTGCCATTGCCACCAGTTTATTAGGCGGTATTGCTATGTTCCGTTATCCTCTTATGAAGATTGCAGAAGACGGCTGGCTTCCTCCCGTATTTATGAAGTCGACTAAAAATGGTTTTCCGTGGGTCATTCAGCTTGCCTTTTATTTACTGAGTGTAATGCCGATCCTGCTTGGATTCAGTCTTGATTCCATTATATCCTTGGTAATGATTCCGTCCATGCTGATGAATGTATACTTAAATATGGCTTGTATCACACTGCCGAAAAAATATCCGGACCAGTGGAAAAAATGTGCACTTCGCATGCCCATTCCGGTGTATAATGTTATTTGTGTTCTGTCTGCAGGCTGTGCAGGAGTTGTAGCTTTTAACTTATTCAAGAATCTAAAAGGAATGGACATTATTGCTTCCATCGTTATTCTGGCTATATGTGTTGGGTTCTCGTTATTCCGTATACATACCGGAGCGGTAAAGAAGGAGTTCCTTGAGGAAAACAAAAAGGTTATTATCGTTCAGGCACTTGCAGACGATGAGGAGTAAAGAACTAAAATGTATACTAAATGTCTGCCGTTACCAGGGGTTTTCCGTACGGGCGGCGGATTAAGATAAAGGAGGATATTGTTATGAAATACGATTTTACATCAATTATGGACCGCAGAGGCAAAGATGCAATTGCGGTAGATGGTCTTGGAACCTTACCAGGTTTTGCTCCGGATCTTCCAAAGGATGGTTTTGATACAATTCCGATGTGGGTTGCAGATATGAATTTCCCAACAGTCCCAACCATTTGCGAATCCATTGTGGAACGTGTACAGCACCCGGCATTCGGTTATTTCAACCCGTCAGAGGAGTATTACAATGCTATTATCAAGTGGCAGGTAGAGAGAAACGGAGCAACAGGTCTGACAAAAGAGTGCATTGGCTATGAAAACGGTGTACTGGGCGGAGTTATCTCTGTACTGAATGCATTTTCAGCACCTGGCGACGCAGTACTTCTTCATTCTCCAACTTATATTGGTTTTACTATGAGTCTTGAGAATAATGGACGCAAAATCATACATAGTCCTTTGAAGCAGGATGAGGACGGCGTATGGCGTATGGACTATGAGGATATGGATAAAAAAATAAAGGCTCATAAGATTCATACTGCTGTTTTCTGCAATCCTCACAATCCATGCGGACGTGTATGGGAAAAGTGGGAGATTGAAAAAGCGATGGAAGTCTATAAGAATAATGACTGTATCGTTATTTCTGACGAAATCTGGTCTGATCTTATTTTAGATGGAAATAAACATATCCCGGTGCAGTCAGTCAGTGAAGATGCCCGAATGAGGACAGTCGCAATTTATGCACCCAGCAAAACCTTCAACCTGGCAGGGCTGATTGGTTCTTATCATATTATTTATGATCCATATTTAAGAGATCGTGTCCGTGCCCAGAGCAGTAAATCACATTACAATGATATGAATGTGCTCAGCATGCATGCTTTAATTGGTGCATATAGAACGGAAGGTGCAGAGTGGGTGGATGAACTTTGTCAGGTACTTACCAAAAATGTAAATTATGCTTATGACTATATTACAAAGAACTTCAAAGGTGTAAAGCTTTCCAAGCCACAGGGAACCTATATGTTATTTATGGACTGTACGGATTGGTGTAATGAGAATGGAAAAACCATTGATGAACTGGAAAAGCGCGGTTGGGATGTAGGCGTCGCATGGCAGGATGGCCGCATGTTCCACGGACCATGCTCGATCCGGCTGAATGTGGCCCTTCCTTTCAGCAGAGTTGAGGAAGCAATGAAGCGCCTGGATGAGTTTGTTTTTAACGCAAAATGATATCACAGAAAAAATGAGGTGCACAATATGGGAATAATAAATGTAAATGACAAGATGAGAGACTTTACATTCGATACACCTTTTCGTAAAAATGTCCGGCTCAGCGAGGCAGCAGGCGGAAAGAAACTGGCGCTTGTATTTCTTCGCTATTATGGTTGTACGCTGTGCCAGTACGATCTTTCTCAGTATGCCAAGAACTATGAAAAGATCACGGCAGCTGGATGCGAATTACTGGTGGTTTTACAGAGCGATCCGGATTTATTAAGGAAAGACATGGGAAAAGAAGATATGTTCCCATTTGAAATCGTCTGTGATCCAAAAGAAGAACTCTACCGGGAGTTTGAGATTCTTCCTGCAGCCAGTAAAAAAGATATGGCTGGACTTAAGACCATGGTGAAAGTTGGGAAAGCCATGGCAGCAGGTTTTGATCATGGAAGGTATGAGGGAGATGAACTGCAGCTGCCGGCGGCATTTATCTTAACACCTGACCTTACAGTAACATACGCTCACTATGCAAAGGTGATAGATGATGTTCTGGAAGCAAATCAGATTGTGGAAATGATGAAATAGCAGGTTAAGAAATCAGTTTTAAAAATTCAGACATTGCAAACGTAATATACCGGTTCTTCTTACTGAAGAAACAGATATTACGTTTGCTTTTTTCTTCGTCAAGTTTGTAGTAAATCATATCCGTAAGTGCAGGCGATTTACATAAAAGAGTGTCGCTGACAAAACAGATTCCCATCCCGGAGCAGGCGATGTGATATGCGGTTGACTGCTGATCCAGTTCAAACAGGATCTCAGGCTTAAAACCATTTGCTTTACATAAATGAGTTCCCCTTTGCATGGTATCATTGTTTGGTTTTAGCATGATGAAGGGATAATCCTTAAATGCCACCAAAGGAACTACAGGAATAAGGGGGTCCTGACAGGCATCTGCCCGGATCTGTTCCAGAGAAACCTGATATTCTTTAAGACTTTCGTTAATCTTATATTTTTGGGGGACTGCGATCATTAAATGTTCTTCCCGATATAAAAAGGAATCAAACTTGGACTCGCACAGGGTACTGTTATCAACGATAAAATCCAATGAACCCAGCAATAGCTGGGATTCAAGATTGCTGGTATTGTCTTCGATAATCGTTACATTAATTCCCGGATATTGCTGGTGCAGACTGGAAATCAGAGGGGGGATGGCATAGGAAGCAAATAAATTGCTGCCTCCGATGGTCAGAGTTCCGGTCTGTAAGTTTCTGGCATCATCGAGATAATTATGAAAATCCTTCTCAATGGCCATGACGGATTCTGCTGCCTGTATGTATTTGAGCCCGCACTCGGTCAGCCCCACAGGTGTTATGCTTCGGTCAAAAATCGGCATACCGATTTTGTTTTCAATTCTTTTAATGGTAGAACTCAAAGAGGGCTGTGAAATATAGAGATTATTTGCAGCTTTTGAGAAGCTCTTTTCTTTGTAGACCTCATAAACGTATTCTTTGCCGGAAAACATGGTCGCCTCCATATAAATGTAGAGTTATGATAATTATAAATCAATTGATATTTGATTATAGTATAAATGGAATATATACTTATTACAAGATTTACATACGAAACAATTGTAAAAAGTGAGGGAATCCTATGGAATACAGGTTGAATGATAAAGAGGACGAGTATCGTTTGGAAAAAGATATCATTGGAGAGATAAAGGTTTTAAAAAGTGCTTATTATGGGAGTCAATCTTTAAGAGCCAAAGAGAATTTCAATATTACGGGACTTGAAATGCATCCGGAGATCATTAAAAATCTGGTTTATATTAAAAAAGCGGCTGCAATTACTAATTTTGAAGCTGGTCTTCTGGATGAAGCAATCTCCCTGGCAATTGTAAATGCATGTGATGAATTGCTGAAAGGTAAGTTTCTGGAATATTTCATTGTGGACCCCATACAGGGCGGAGCAGGGACTTCCCTGAATATGAATGCCAATGAAGTCATTGCAAATAGAGCCATAGAAATCCTGGGTGGAGAAAAAGGGGACTACAGCCTGGTTAATCCCAATGATCATGTAAACTGCGGACAGTCCACCAATGACGTGATTCCCACAGCCGGAAAAATGACCTGTTATGTTCTTTTAAAAAAGGCATTAAGACAGCTGGACCGTCTTAAGAAAGCATTTGAAGAAAAATCCAGAGAATTTGATCATGTGATTAAAATGGGAAGAACCCAGCTGCAGGATGCAGTACCCATTCGTCTGGGCCAGGAATTCCATGCATATGCAACGGCTGTCAAAAGGGATATAATCCGTATAGAGAAAGTGTTTGAAGAAATCAGATATGTTAATTTAGGCGGGACTGCCATAGGAACGGGAATCAATGCGGATGAATATTACATGAAGCGGATTGTTCCCAAGTTAAAAGAATTATCAGGCATAGATGTAATACAGGCTTCCGATCTCTTTGATGCAACCCAAAGCCTGGATTCCTTTGTAGCAGTATCCGGGGCAGTTAAAGCTTGCGCTGTTACCCTCTCAAAAATAGCCAGTGATTTGCGGCTGATGTCTTCAGGCCCAAGAACGGGATTTGGAGAGATCAATCTTCCGGCAAGACAGAACGGATCCTCCATTATGCCTGGAAAAGTCAATCCGGTAATTCCTGAGGTAGTGAATCAAGTGGCTTTTCATATTATTGGAAACGATCTGACCATAACATTAGCTGCTGAATCGGGACAGCTGGAGCTAAATGCCTTTGAACCCATTGTGTTTTATTCTCTGTTTCAATCCATTGATACGTTGACTTATGCGGTAGAAACGTTTGTGGATCACTGCATAACCGGTATCACTGCAAATGAGGAGAGATGCCGTCAATTGGTAGAAAACAGTGTGGGAGTCATTACCGCTTTATGTCCCCATATTGGTTATAGAGATTCTGCTGAAATTGCAAAAGAGGCCATACGGACAGGAAGATCGGTAAGGGAGCTTATTATAAAAAAAGGATTGCTGTCTCCGGCTGATGTAAATATGGTGCTGAATCCCATGAATATGACAAGACCGGGAATTGCAAAAAAGAGTTGTTAAAAATAGAATAAGAAAATAAATATTAAAGCCATTGCATAAACAATCCAAGCAATGGCTTTTTTGTAAGTAGGATAATAAATAGCAAACATATACAATAAAAGACTATAAATATATAGACATAACAAGATAATGGTGTTACTATAGCCTATATATAAAGTGTAAAGGAGATGATACTATTTTTGGTGACGCATCGAAGGATGAACTAAAAAACGGGTATATCAAAGAGGGAGAAACATATACCTGTGTTATCTGCAAAGAAAGCTATCTGGAAGGACGAATCTATGAAAAGGATGGGCTTTTCTATGACGCAGAAAAATCAATGAAAGAGCATATAAAAGAAAAGCATGGATCCATGCTCTCCTATATCCTGAATATGAGCTATGGGAATACGGGAATCACCCAGGCACAGCAGAAGGTGCTGCAGCTCATTGCGCAGGGGATGTCAGATAAGGAGGTAGCTTCTACACTGGGCGTTGCTGATTCTACCATTCGAAACCATAAGTATAAATTGAGGGAAAAAGAAAAGCAGGCAAAGGTTTTTCTCGCCCTGATGGAACTGCTGTCCGAACAGACGCAAAAGGAAATCAGCCGGCTGGAAGGTAGTGTTCTGCAAGACCCACACAACTCTGCCACCATGGTGGATGACCGTTATAATATTACGGATAAAGAGATCGGGAGTATCAGAAAAACCTATTTTAATGATATAGGCGGTTTAAAAAGTATACCTGCAAGGGAAAAGAAAAAGCTGGTTGTGTTAAGCGAAATCGTGAAAAATTTCGTTCCTGGTAAGCAATATGAGGAGAAGGAGTTAAACCGTATTTTAAAAAGGATTTATGATGACAATGCTGCCATACGAAGAGCACTGATTGAATACGGGTTTATGGATCGTACAAACGACGGAACGTTCTATTGGGTGAAAGAATAAGACGGAGGATTCATATATCCGGGTAAAGTGAGGTGGTAAAATGAAGGAAAAGATTCGCAGTGCGGTCCTTCAGCTGGGGGCGGATGTGTGCGGATTTGCAAGTGCAGAAGGATTTGATCAGGCACCGGCCGGCTTTCGCCCTGGCAGTATTTTTAACAACTGTAAAAGTGTTGTGGTGTTTGGGATAGCATTACCCCGCGGGCTGTATGAGGTTGATTCCCGTTTCATTTATTCACATTATAACAGTCTGGGCTGTCCGCAGGCGGACCACATCGCACTACAGATTGCCAGGTTGATGGAAGACAGGTTTGAAGCCTGCGCAGTTCCGCTGCCATGTGATTCTCCCTATGAATACTGGGAGGAAGAGAAGATGGAGGGGCGGGGGCTTATATCCATGAAGCACGCGGCATGTCTGGCTGGCCTTGGTACCTTAGGAAAGAATACGCTGCTTCTGAATAAAGAATATGGAAACCGCCTGGTCGTGGGCTGTGTCCTCACCGATCAGGAGATAGAACCAGATGAACCAGCTGTTTCTATCTGTCCGGACAACTGCCGGTTGTGTATTGAAAATTGTCCTCAGGGGGCCATTAAGTCAGGTTTTGTGGAGCAGAAGACATGCAGGCTATTTAGCTATGGAAAGACAAAGCGGGGCTTTGAAACAGTGGAATGCAACCGGTGCAGAACTGTCTGCCCCATGCGTTTCGGAATTAAAAAAGGAAAGGAAAAAGTATGAAAAAGATAGACTGTCTGGGCGAGATCTGCCCGGTACCAGTAATGAAACTGCAGGCAGTTATGAATTCCATACAAAATGGGGAAGACTATCTGCTGGTTACAGATCACAGCTGCACCATTTCCAATTTGGAATCTTTTTGCAAAGCCAATAAATTAAGTTACCTGTTGGATGAGGTAATGAATGGCGTGTGGGAGATCACCATAACTGCTGGCAGATAGTGAACCTGCATTTTGCAATTGGAACAGGTTTTGGTATTTGCTACCCTTCGTAAAAATTATAGCGGTGGAAAGTTGCGTATGATGGTGTTACAGGTGTTTACACAATAGCTTTGTTAGATCCATTGGTGTTTGGGAAACGTCATAACTGCTAGCAGATCGTGTCTTTTAATATTTTTTCAATATATTTTATGAGCTTTGCCGATTCAGGAGAAGCAGGTACATCACCAGAACGTTTGATGGAGTAGTAATCATTCTCAAACTCCAGTCCAGGACATTCAATGATGCGAAGCTGCTTATGGTAAAGCTCTTTTTTTATTGCCATATAGGGCAAAAAGGCAAGCCCGAAGCCGTTAATTGCCGACAGCTTAATGGATTCCGTGGATTCCAGTGTGTAGGGAATATGAAGTCTGCTGATTAAAATTCCGCTTTTTACCAGAGATTTGTCCATGAGCTGCCTGGTTTTCTGGTTTTTTACAAGCATCAGCAGAGGATAATGATAAAGTTCCTCAGAGGAGAGTTGATCCGGAACCTGCATCTTTTCTCCTGCAACCAGACAGAACCGGTCGGTAAATACCTTTTTGGAAGAAAGATTTTTATCCTTTGGCTTGCCGATGATAATTCCCATATCTGCCTGACCCTTTGTTATTTTTTCCTCAATATTCTGGCTGGACATGACCTCCATCTGAAGGGTATATTGGGGATAATTGTTCTTTACATGATAAAGAGTACAGGGCAGGGCGTAGGAATAAACACAGGGATTGGCTATAATATGTATGGTTTTATTCTGATTTTGAGAGTTAGAGATGTCAAGAAACATTCGGTCATAAGAAGATGTAATTTCCGTGGCGTGATTGTATACGATTTTACCTGTATCGGTAGGAATCACTCCATTATAATTACGTTCAAAAAGCCGGGTACCAATTTCCAGTTCCATGACCCTAAGCTGCTGGCTTAGGGCGGACTGACTGATGTTCATCATTTCTGCAGCCTTAGAGATACTGCCTGTTTCCACTATTTTAATAAACATCTTCAGATTCTGAACATTCATTAGAATCCCCCTTCCCAAAACTGTAAACCGTTAAAATTCTGTACAGCTTTCCCCTGCCCAATTATAACAAATATAAGACAGTATGACTAGTAGCAAGATTTTGATAGGGCATAAGCATATCTTATACCCTATCAAAATCTTGATTAACAGCTTTCCATTTATTATGATATAATTTAACAGTAAAGATCGTTATAAAATTATCAATATTGAAGGGAGGATTCAAGTGTCAGAGACTAATTCAAGTACCGAAACAGGTACACAAAGAGTGCGTAAGACAAGAAAGCCCAAAAAGAGTCAGATTCCATTTGCTATACTACTTACTGCACTGATTATTGCTTTTGGATTCTATTTGGGGCAGGGGAGCAATAAGCTTCCGGTTTACTGGATATTTGGTATCGCATTTGGTTATATTCTGCAGCGTTCCAGATTCTGTTTTACAGCAGCATTCCGTGATCCCTGCATAACTGGGAGCACATCAGTAACAAGAGCTGTCCTGGTGGCAGTGGCTGTATCAAGCGTTGGCTTTGTGGCAATCAAGTATGCCAGTGCCATCGGAGGCGGAGATTCCAATTTAAACATGGCGGGGGTATCCCCCATCGGGCTGCCGTTAATCATCGGAGCCGTTTTATTTGGAATTGGCATGGTAATTGCAGGAGGCTGTGCTTCCGGAACATTAATGCGTGTAGGAGAAGGTTTCCTCATGCAGATGCTGTCACTGGTATTTTTTATCGCAGGTTCCGTATGGGGTGCACATGACATGGGATTCTGGGGAAAATTAAATGCCAATGCTCCGAAGGTGTTTTTACCTGACGTATTTGGCTGGTTTGGAGCAATTGTGGTTCAGGGACTGATTATTGTATTGCTCTACATAGCAGCTTTGAAATGGCAGCAGAAGAAGATGGGAAGTATTGAATAAATAAAAACATTTTAAGGAGATAAAAAAATGGCTGAATTTACACTGGATTGTTTAGGCGAGGCTTGTCCTGTACCGTTAATGAAAACGGAGAAAAAGATAAATGAATTATCCGTAGGTGATGTACTGGTGGTTTCCATTGACCACAGCTGTGCAATGAAGAATGTTCCTGAATGGGCTAGAAAACAGGGACACAATGTTGAAATTGAAGAAGTAGATGACGGAGAATGGGAAATCGTCATTGAGAAAGCAAAATAATAACCGCTTTGAAAGTAGGTGAATCAATTGAAAGAGTTTTTTATTAAACTGGGTGATCATCCGATTTACAAAAAACTGTTAAAGGAACCTTTGACCTATGTGGCGGGAGCTGTTTTACTTTCGGTTTTCCAGATTGCTCATTTTACAGTATTTGGAAAAGGCTGGGGAGTGACAAGCACATTTGCTGTCTGGGGAACCTGGGTTTATAACGCACTTGGCGGAGATGCAGGAAGCTGGGCCTATTATGCATCAGAAAAAATGCAGCAGGAGCTTCATACCAGCTTTCTGGCAGACGGCGGATCTATCCGTAATCTGGGTATCATCTTCGGAGCATTGGCAGCTACCTTATTTGCATCACAGTTTAAGATAAAGAAGATTAAAACCCTGCGCCAGGTAGTGGCAGCTATCCTGGGCGGTTTGTTTATGGGTTACGGAGCAAGACTTGCAAACGGCTGTAACATCGGAGCTTTGTTTACGGCTATTGCATCTTTTTCCCTATCCGGTTGGGTATTTGGAGCATTCCTTTTGTTGGGAGCATACATCGGAAGCAAATTACTTGCAAAATATTTTATGTAATGACTGGAGCAATCAGAAATGATTGCTCCTATCGTTTAGAAAGGATCTTATTACTATGGAAAAGAAGACATTACAGTATGATGTAGTCATCATTGGCGGCGGAGCCGCTGGCTTAACAGCCGGTATCTATTGTGGCAGGGCTAAGTTAAAGACACTGATTATTGAAAAGACTCTGGTCGGAGGACTTGCAACTTATACCAATGAGATTGAGAATTACCCTGGTTTTCCGGAAGGGGCCACCGGTCTTGGACTGATGGATTTATTTCATAAGCAGGCTAAAAAATTCGGAGTCGAGTTTAAGTTAACCGATGTAAGAAGCGTATCTCTTGAGGGAGATGTAAAAAAAGTGGAAACCTTCCGCAACATTTTTGAGGCAAAGGCAGTGATTGTCGGAAGCGGCGGAAAGCCCCGTCTGACTGGTGCTAAGAACGAGGAACTGTATCTTTATGATAAAGGAATCTCGTTCTGTGCTACCTGCGATGCAGCAGCCAACACCGGTAAAACCGTTATGGTAATCGGCAGCGGAGATGCAGCAATCGAAGAGGGGATGTTTTTAACAAAGTTTGCTGATAAGGTGATTGTTTCCGTTATGCATGAAAATGGAAAGATGGACTGCAATGAAATTGCAAAAGCACAGGCACTTGCTAATCCCAAAATGGAATTTATGTGGAATACGGTTGTGGACAGTTTCGAGGGCGACGAAAGACTTGGTACGGTTGTCTTGAAGAACGTAAAGACGGAAGAACAGATACCGGTTACCGTTGACAGCTGCTTTCTGTTCATCGGGTATCTGCCAAATACTGAGATATTCAAGGGAATACTGGATATGAACCGGGGCGGCTATTTAATTACCAATGAGCGGATGGAAACAAATATACCAGGAGTTTATGCAGTAGGTGATGTCCGGGATAAATTCTTAAAACAGGTAGCAACAGCAGTGGGCGACGGCGCTGTGGCAGGTTACGGAGCAGAAAAATATCTTTCAGAGTGTGAGATATTTCAACAGCAAATCATGAATGAAGGAAAACCTTCCCTGGTTTACATCTATAATGCAGTCGATGCACATTCCAGAGAGCTTTTATCTGTATTTAAGGAATTTGAGCTGAATCA
>JAQSYE010000285.1 GCA_029256305.1 Lacrimispora sp.
TCAGAAGATAAAAGACGATATAACGGTTTAAATAGAAGACAGAGGTGCAAAATGGCAAGTGTTTTAGTAGTAGATGACGAAAAACTGATTGTAAAGGGATTGAGATTCAGTCTGGAACAGGACGGTATGGAAGTGGACTGTGCCTATGATGGTGAGGAAGCCATTAATCTGGCAAAACAGAAGGAATACGATGTAGTGCTTTTGGATGTGATGCTTCCAAAATTTGATGGATACGAGGTTTGTCAGGCGATCCGGGAGTTTTCTGAGATGCCCGTCATCATGCTGACAGCCAAAGGCAACGATATGGATAAGATTCTGGGGCTTGAATATGGAGCAGATGACTATATTACCAAGCCCTTTAATATTCTGGAAGTTAAAGCAAGAATTAAGGCAATTATGCGAAGAAATGCAAAGAAGAACAGGCGGGATCAAAAAGAAGACAGCCATCTGGTGACGGCCGGTGATTTAAAGCTGGACCGGGATGCCAGACGGGTCTTTATCGCAGAGAAGGAGATCAATTTAACAGCAAAGGAATTTGATCTTCTGGAGCTTTTAACCTGCAATCCCAGTAAGGTTTACAGCAGAGAACAGCTACTTACTTATGTTTGGGGGAATAAAGCCATGGACACAGGCGATGTGCGTACGGTAGATGTCCATGTAAGGCGTCTGAGGGAGAAAATCGAACCCAGTCCCAGCGATCCCAAATATGTGCATACCAAATGGGGCGTGGGATACTATTTCCGCGTCTAGTAAAAAAAGGAGGATTTCTGCCGGGAAACCGGAGAGATCCGCCTTTTCTTAAATTAAGGAGTGCTAAAACGATGAAGAGAAGCCCACAGGGTGAACGATGGAGACGGCTTGATAATACGGCAAAGATTTTTCCGGTCATAGCCGATGAAAATTTAAGTAATGTGTTCCGGATCAGTGCCGAACTCAAATGTGAAGTGGTGCCAGGAACTTTGCAGAGAGCGTTAGAGGAAGTGCTGCCTCAGTTTGAGGGATTTTCCGTGAAACTGAGGAGAGGTTTTTTCTGGTATTATTTTGAACACAACAGCCGGATGCCGGTCATTGAGCGGGAGACCACTTATCCCTGTAAGTATATTGACCCACACAGCAACCAGCTTTTTTTATTCCGGGTCACTTATTTTGGCAGGCGGATCAACCTGGAAGTATTTCATGCTATAACAGACGGACTGGGGGCTGTTAATTTATTAAAGGCACTGGTTTACCGTTATCTTGATCTGGTAAAGGATTCAAGAACCGACCATAAGGCGCCGCAGAAGATTCCTTCTGATGTTTCCATGAATGTGGAGGATAGTTACGTCCGTAATTATAAAAAGATCCGGAAACAGAAATACAGTTCTGCAAAAGCGTATCATATCACCGGAGAAGTTCTCTCTCTTGATGAGGAGAACATTCTTCACGGTTATATCGGTTTAAAAGAGATGAAGGCTGTGAGTAAGCGTTACGGAGCCAGTATTACCCGGTTTTTAACCGCGGCACTGATCTGGTCTATTTATCAGGAATACTTAAAGAAGAAGCCGTCTGAGCAATCCATTGGGATCAGCATTCCCATCAATTTAAGGAATTTTTTCGGTTCTGAGACAATGGCCAATTTTTTTGCCGTGACTCTGGTGGAATTTCTTTCTTCCGGAGAGAATCATACGTTTGAGGAGATACTAAACTTAGTCAGTACCCAGATGGATGAAAAAATCACAAAAGAGAAGATGGAGGAAACCATTTCTTACAATGTTTCCAGCGAGAAGAAGTGGTATCTGCGCATTACGCCTCTTGTGTTAAAATCGCTTGCATTAAATCTGATATTCTGGAAGAACAATGGGGCATATACCATGACACTGTCAAACATCGGTCCCATTGAAATGGATGAAGACTATGCCAATGAGATTGAACGCTTCACCATGATGATCGGAGTTTCTCGCAGACAGCCAATAAAATGCGGAGTGTGTTCTTACGGAGATGAGGTGATCGTCACCTTCAGTTCTGTGTTTCAGGATACAAGGCTTGCGGACACGTTTTTTGGTTTTCTAAAGAAAGAAGGAATTCCGGTAGAACTTGAAAGCAATGGGGTGCCGGACCACAGAGATGATAAGGGGCAGTATCCTCAGATTCGATATGATAAGGAACGAATGAAAAAGATTGCCAATGTCTTTTATGGAATCATGATTTTTGCAGCAGCAGTTCTAGGAATTATTAATCTGGCTACCTATTCCGGTTCCATATGGTCTGTGATCGCAATTGCCTTAATGGCCTATTCCGTTATTACAGTACGGTATTCCCTTATGCGGCATTCCAATCTGGCCGGAAAGGTTGTCATGCAGACCATGGCAGCAGAGATCGTATGGGTTTTAATTGATCATGCAACCGGGTACAGCGGCTGGTCTGTGAACTATGGGATACCAAGTACCATATTATTCGCTGATCTGGCAGTAATGTTTTTGATTTTGGTTAACCGAATGAACTGGCAGAGCTACTTCATGTATCAGATTGCAATTACAGTTTTCAGCTTTATTCCTCTGATTCTATGGGCAGCAGGGCTGATTACCAGACCGCTTCTGTCTCTTGTGACAGTGGCAGGGACCGTGATAATTCTTGCAGTCACCATCGTTTTGGGAGACCGGAGAGTGAAAAATGAGCTGATCCGGCGGTTTCATATATAGAACATGTTGTCTGGAAAGGAGGTATGAAACATGAGAAGAAAAAAAGTAAGTGTGATGGGAAATCTGGTGAGAGATATGATGCAGAATGTGATGGAAAGTTCTTTTAAACAGCCAATCCAGAGCGGCGAACTGAGAAAGAATCCGGTTGAGCCTGCCTGGGTATGTCCGGCTGGATATGAATATGAAATTATAGAAAAATGTGATTTAAAGATGGAATATTTAAGACCTGTGGGCGTGGTCACCGGACGGGTGATTCTTCAGCTTCATGGAGGCGGTTATATTGGCCCTATGAAAAATATTTACCGGAGATTTGCAGTTCGGTATTCCAAGATCAGCTATGGTGGAGATGTACTGACTCCGGATTACCGGGTAGCTCCAGAAAATCCTTATCCGGCTGCATTAGAGGATGCGGTTTCGGCCTACCAGTGGCTTTTGCAGGAGAAGGGGTATGTCCCTGAAAATATTGTGATAGCAGGAGATTCGGCCGGTGGAGGTTTAAGCCTTGCACTGGGCCTTTATTTAAAAGATCATCACCTGCCTCTTCCAGGAGGTTTTCTTACCATGTCTGCCTGGACGGATTTAACAAACAGCGGCGATAGTTATCAGACCAATTATGAGATGGATCCGCTTTTTGGCAATTCCACCCACAACATGCTTTACTCGTCCACCTATATTGGAGAAACGGACCCGTTAGACCCGTATATCTCTCCGCTGTTCGGAGCGTTTGAGGGATTTCCTCCTGTGCTTATGCAGGTGGGTAATTATGAGGTTTTATTAAGCGATACCCTTATGGTGGGAGAGAAGTTAAAAAAAACAGGTGTGAAATGCCGGATATCCGTCTTTGAAGGAATGTTTCATGTATTTCAGATGGGACTTGATTTAATACCGGAGAGCCGGGAAGCCTGGGAGGAAGCGGAAGAATTCTTGCGGGTTGTCTATCATATTAATATAAAACCGGAAGGAAAAGTGGTCCGGAAAGTAAAGACTGGGCAAAAACGGTCTGCGAGAGATATCACTGACTTTTTAATTGCCATGATGAAGAAAGAACTGAATGGATAGAGGAGATACGAATGAAGATCACATTGGTGACTGTGGGGAAGATAAAAGAAAAGTTTTAT
>JAQSYE010000058.1 GCA_029256305.1 Lacrimispora sp.
CTTTTTGCCGCAGGGGAAGCAGGAAGCGGTGTTTTCGGTGCGTGCCGCGTAGCGGATGCAACAACGGAAATGATGGTACAGGGAGCGAGGGCTGGTTCCAGTGCAGCCCAATACGCACTGAAAAACACTCAGGCAGAAGCGGATGGGCGGCAAATAGAAAAGATTACAGAAAAAATACAGGCTCCCCTGCAGCGGAGTGACGGAGGAAACCCCATTACTCTGATACAGAAAATCCACTGTGTGGCAGATAAAGGCTTTGGTTCCATACGAAATGAAGAAGGTTTGAGCATTGCCTTAGCTGAGTTAAACCAAATGAAAAATGAAGATCTGCCAGGGCTCTGCGCACAATGCAAATCTCCCAGCTATAACTACGAGCGCCTATGTGCCCTTCAGGCGGAAAACATGCTGACCTGTACAGAAGCGGGTGTAAAATCCGCACTGATGCGGCAGGAGAGCAGAGGATTTCATCTTCGTTCCGATTATCCTATGATCGACAATGAACGCTGGGCAGTGCGTATATTAGCGCATCAGGGATCGGAAGGAATGGTTATGAGTGAACAAAAACCCGTGGTTACAAGAATACCGATTCCATGCGAAGGTAAAGAAAGCATTCCCGAATTCATGATCCGCCAGAAGCTGAAATTTAAAAATGCCAGTATCCGGTAGAAGAAGAGAGGAGGATAAGAGATGAAGGTAAGAATTTATCGTTATGATCCGCTTTCACAGGCTCAAAGCCGCTTCGATACATACGAAGTGCCGGTTGGAGATCACTGGACAGTAATGGATGTACTGGATTATATCAGCCAGAATTTAGACAGCACGCTGGCGTATTTTAAGCATGGTGCCTGCGATCATGGGATCTGCGGCAGATGTGCTCTTCGTGTAAACGGAAAGGTAAAACTTGCGTGCTCGACAGAGCTTGGAGAGGAAAGCATGTTAGAGCTTGCTCCTGTGTCCGATCAGGTATTAAGGGATCTGGTGGTGGAGCAGTAATAAGACAGCAGTTAAATGAAAAATTAAACTTAGCGAGGGACAGAACCGTGTATGGGGTGTCCCTCTTCTTTTTCGCAATTTTAACCGGTATAAAACTGTAAATAAGTTAAATACTAATAAAAAAAGTAAAAATGGAGCAAAGATGAAGGCAAATAAAAGTTTGACAAAAGCATTTAAACATGCTGAAAACAGAACCTTTGATAAAAAATCAAAATATATATTCTTTAGTGACTGTCATCGGGGTGATGACAGTGTTTCAGATGAATTTATCCGAAACCAAAACATCTTTTTACATGCTTTAAACTATTATTATAAAGAAAACTATGTATACGTGGAAGTTGGCGACGGCGATGAACTATGGGAGTATAAGAATTTCAGTGTGATTCGGCTGGCACATACCGATGTGTTTACTGTAATGAAAAAGTTTTATGATGCCGGCCGGTTCATCATGATATATGGGAATCATAATATATATTTGAAATCCAAGTATTTCGTAAAATCCAATTATTATCAATATTATGATTTATATAATCAAAAAAAAGTAGATTTATTTAAAGGATTGGAGCCAAAGGAGGCATTGGTTCTTAAGTACAAAGACAGTGGACAGAAGATTTTTGTACTTCATGGACATCAGGGGGATATTATGAATGATCAGCTATGGGTGCTGTCCATGTTGCTGCTTCGATATTTTTGGAGATATCTCCATCTTGTAGGTTTTGACAATCCAACAAGTCCTGCCCGTAATTTATTCAAGAGGCATAAAATAGAACGGATATACAGTGAATGGATTGAGAAGCACAAAATCATGCTGATATGTGGACATACTCACAGACCCAAATTTCCAAAAGCGAATGACCTTCCGTATTTTAATACCGGCTGCTGTACACGAACCAGGGGAATATCGGGAATTGAGATAATAAATGGCGAGATTTTGCTGGTTGACTGGAGAATTGCAGCTGATGAGGAAGGGGGGCTTAAAGTCCTCCGTACCATAGTCAGAGGACCAGAACCCATTGAGAAATATGATGGCAGGAAGTAAGAATCCCATCCCCTTTAAAAGGAAATCTCAAATACAGCTCCCTGCACCTGGTTATACGCAGGGATTTTGCCATTCAGCAATTCTGCTGCCGATTTTGCTATGGCAAGCCCCAAACCAAAATTGCCGTTTTTCCCTTTATAGAAGCGGTCGAAGATAAAGGGAATGTCATTTTGAGGGATTCCATCTCCGCCATCGGATATATAAAATGATGTTTAAGTACAGCCCGGTCCCGTTAATTGGCGACCGGGCTAAAAAAATTCTGGCATTCGTTAATCTTCAATTTCTGAATGCGCAATGCACCCAGGGAAATTCCAAAACAAAGACCCGCAATTTCTTTCCATATTATGATCTTTGCCAGTCCTGATTCCACTCATTTTTATCAGAGCATTCAGCTCGTTCCATACAAATCCCTGAACGATACGTTAGAACGGATATGATAGCATTCCATGTTTATGGCGTAAATAGATTGACTACAAGTATAGAAAGGGAATAATATTACTTTTAGAGTGTCCCTAAAGTGAAAAATGAATGGAGATCAGCATATGAAAGAATTCGAGTATACCATAAAAGAACCGTTCGGTATTCATGCCAGACCAGCCGTGTTACTGTCGAAGGAAGCAGCTCGTTATGAAAGTAATATTATACTTAACAGGAACGGCGATCAGGTAAATATAAAGGATATAATGTCCGTGATATCGTTAGATGTGAAATATTCAGAAAAGGTAAAGTTTATAATTGAGGGAAAAGATGAAAGTCTGGCGGAAGAAAAGCTTAGAATATTCTGTGACGAAAATTTATAGGAAAGGCAAAGAATAGCCGGCTTGACGCCCCAAGGAATATATGTGTATAATTAGTGCAATGAATTACAGAAGGGATACAGGGAATGGTGCGGTATGGGAGATTCAGTTAATAAGTGTGACTGTCAGGCGATTAATGAGGAGTTGGCAGAAAGAGTGAAATCGGAGATGGAAGATGACGGATGTTTTTCTCATCTTTCTGCATTTTTTAAATTAATCAGTGATGATACCAGGATAAAAATCATGTATGCGTTATCAAAAAGTGAATTATGTGTGAATGATCTGGCTGTTATATTAGACATGACGAAATCTGCAATATCCCATCAGCTGAGAATGCTTAAGGGCTCGGGTCAGGTAAAGTCAAGAAAAGAGGGGAAATTTGTTTATTATTCGCTGGATGATGAACATGTTTTTGAAATAATTGAGAACGCTTTGATTCATGTAAAACATCAAATATAGTTTTTTTTACAGCGCCTGATGTAAACGCACAGGCGCTGTCTTTTCCTGAAGTCAGAAATTTAATGAAGAAACAACTTTATTGTGGCATGGAGAATCTTTGAATAGGAAAATTATTTATCTTGCTAAATTCACGCCTATGTATTATACTATGGACAAATGGATGGTGATTGCATTTGCAAGCTATACCTGTTTATTATGTTATTATGGAATTTTTTACCCATAATACATGGTAAACAGGTTTTTTTTTGCCAAAAACAGGAACTTGGGATTATTTATTACAGTGGACAGGGGTGAGAAGCATGATCATTTACAAAATTTTCAATAACAACGCTGTAGTTATTAAAGATGAAAACGGGGTGGAGAAGGTTGTTATGGGCTGCGGTCTGGCATTTAAAAAGAAGAATGGAGATGAGCTTGATGAAAGCAAAATCGATAAAATCTTTGTTTTGTCCGATCCGCTGATTAACAATCGGTTTCAGGAACTGGTCGCCAACATTCCCATCGGCTATGTGGAGCTGGGAGAAGAGATTATTGAATATGCTTCAATGGTGTTAGAGGCAGACTTAAATGATACCATTCATTTATCTTTAATCGATCACATTTATTCTGCCGTGAAACGGTTCCAGGAGGGAATCACAATCAAAAACGCCATTTTATGGGATATTAAAAAGTTTTATAAGAAAGAATATGAGATTGGTTTGAAAGCACTGGATATGATAGAAAAACGTTTTTCCATCCGTCTGCCGGAAGATGAAGCTGGTTTTATAGCCATTCACTTTGTGGAAGCTGTTACGAGAAAAGGCGCCGAGGAGATTTATCAAGTCGCAGAACTGATCTCAGAGATTACCAATATTATTTCCTATAATTTTCACCTGTTCTTTAATGAAGACTCCTTATATTATTACCGCTTTGTCACTCATCTGAAGTTTTTTGCCCAGAGACTTCTGGAGGGGAAAACGTATCTGGATGATGAGCAGGATGACTTGCTTACCATCATTAAGAAAAGATATGTAAATGCATATGAGTGTGCGGAAAAGATTAGTGAGTTTCTCAAAAAGAAATATAACTATCAGGTATCCAATGATGAAAGACTGTATTTAACGCTTCATATCGAACGAGTTGTTTATAAGACTGTTTTATGACAAGATGGTTACATTAGGTTGGCTAAACTTTCATATTTCAAATAAAAAAGAAAAATGGAGGATTTAACAATGGGAAAATATGACCTGTTGGCAAAAGACATTATCAAGAAAGTCGGCGGCAAGGACAACATTTTAAGCATTGTACACTGCGTAACCCGTCTGCGTTTTCAATTAAAAGATGAAAGTCTTGCAGATGATGAAGCACTGAAACAGACAGAAGGTATCATAACCGTTATGCGCAGTTCCGGACAGTATCAGGTGGTCATCGGAAACCACGTTCCACAGGTATTTGCAGATGTGTGCAGAATAGCAAATATTTCATCAGAGAAAGAGACAGAAAAAAAGAAGATGAGCTTCCGGGAAAAATCACTGGATTTAATCTCCGGGATTATGATGCCTGCAATCGGTCTCCTCTGTGCCTGCGGTATGTTAAAGGGATTAAATTCCATCCTTTCCTATCTGGGACTTTATTCCAATGCGGACGGAATCTATATTCTGCTTAATGCAATCGGGGACTCCATCTTTTATTTCTTCCCAGTGGTGATTGGTTATAACACTGCAAAGAAAATCGAAATGAATCCATTTATGGGTCTGATTATTGGAGCTGCACTGTGTTATCCAACGATTAACGGAGTGGATGTACCGCTGTTTGGCCATGTGTTCAATGCGACCTATACGTCAACGTTACTTCCTGTAATTTTGATCGTAGCCCTGGCAAAGCCTCTGGAAAGCTTTTTTAACCGGGTAATACCAGATATGGTAAAAACCTTCATCACTCCAATGCTTGTGCTTTTGATCACTGTACCCATCGGCTATGTGGTGATCGGTCCTCTGGCCAACATGCTGTCTAATGGCATTTCACAGGCAGTATTATCTGTATACAAGTTAAGCCCAATCGCTGCGGGATTTTTAGTGGGCGGATTCTGGCAGGTGATGATTGTATTTGGTGTTCATATTGTACTGGTTGTGTTATGCATTACTAATATCATCTCAGGAACACCGGATCCGATCCTGGCATTTACCACCTTTGTTACCTTTACAACGACCGGTATGGTTTTCGCCATGTGGTTGAAAACAAAGGATAAGACATTAAAGCAGATTGCTCTTCCGGCATGGATTTCAGGCTTTTTCGGAGTAACAGAGCCAGCGATTTACGGAATTTTACTTCCGAGAATGAAGCATTTCGTTCTTTCCTGTGTCTGCGGAGCATTTGCAGGTGCAGCAACAGCAACTCTGGGACTTAAATATCACACAATGGCAGGTATGGGACTGTTTGAGATTCCGGCACTTATTGATCCGGCACATCCAGGACAGAGTCTGGTGAGAGCAATAATTGCTGCAGCGATTTCACTGGTGATTGGTTTTGTTGTTTCTTTCGTGACGTTTAAAGATGAGGAACCTTCTCAGACGAAAGGGGAGGATAATTCTTCAGATAAGTGTAAAAAAGAGGTGATCGCATCTCCGTTATCCGGTAAAGTTAAACCTCTTAGTCAGATTAATGATGCGGCATTTTCCAACGAGACTCTGGGAAAAGGGGTTGCAGTTACACCATCAGAAGGGAAAGTAACGGCTCCGTTTAACGGTACGGTTATGATGCTGTTTCCAACGAAGCATGCAATAGGGCTTATGTCTGATGAGGGCTGTGAGGTTATCATTCATATAGGAATGGATACGGTTCGTTTAGATGGAAAACACTTTGAAGCACAGGTGAAAGAGGGAGACAAGGTGAAAAGGGGAGATCTTCTTATTACCTTTGATAAAGATGCCATTGAAAAAGAAGGCTATTCTCTTGATACCCCAGTTATCGTGACTAATACAAATGATTATATGGATATCATAGCAGTGATGGAAAGCGGTTCATCCGTTCATCGCGGTGATGATTTAATTGCCATATTATAATAGACAGGAGGAATGAAATTGTTTCCAGATAATTTTTTATGGGGCGGTGCTGTTGCAGCCAACCAGTGTGAGGGAGCCTGGGAGGCTGATGGAAAAAAGGAAAGCATCTGTGATCATTTAACGGCAGGATCCCTAAATAAAAACAGGGTATTTAATTCTGAGATTTTAAAAGGTGAAAGTTATCCAAGCCATACCGCAGTTGATTTCTACCACCGCTATAAAGAAGATATTGCATTATTTGCAGAAATGGGGTTTAAAGTTTTCCGGTTGTCTATCGCCTGGAGCAGAATTTTCCCCAATGGAGATGATGAAATTCCCAATGAGGAAGGCTTACAATTCTATGACCGGGTTTTTGACGAATGCCGCAAATATGGGATTGAACCAATGGTGACACTGAGTCATTTTGAGATACCGTACCATTTGGTGAAAGCGTATAAAGGTTTCGCGGATCGCAGAGTGATTGGATTTCTCGAACGCTATGTAAGGTGTGTAATGGAGCGGTATAAGGATAAGGTAACGTATTGGCTGACCTTTAATGAGATCAATTTTGCCACTATGCCGATGGGAAATCTTGAGGTACTTGGCATCATTAACAGGGAGGACGATGAGGTTGCGAATCCCCTTGATGACAAAAATCTCCGCTTTCAGGCGCTGCATCACGTATTTCTTGCCAGTGCAAGGGCAGTATCTGCAGCGAGAGAAATCAACCCGGATTTTAAAGTGGGCTGTATGATTGCCCATATCACCATGTATCCTTTGACGTCCAGACCGGAGGACATGCTTCTTTTGCAGGAGCTTGACCACGTAATCAATGACTTTTGTGCAGACGTTCAGATAAAGGGAAGCTATCCCGGATATGCACTGCGTTATCTGGAAGAAAATCAGATTCCTCTGACTGTTGAGCCGGAGGATGAGGCTGTATTACGAAATGGCTGCGTTGACTTCTATTCATTTTCTTACTATATGAGCAACTGCGTAACCACTGAGGAAGGTCATGCTACCACCCTTGGCAATCTGCTGGGCGGAGTGAAAAATCCCTACTTAGAAACAAGTCAGTGGGGCTGGCAGATTGATCCGAAAGGCCTAAGGTATACACTCAATAAGATTCAGGACCGCTACGGTATTCCGATTTTCATCGTTGAGAACGGACTTGGTGCAGTTGATGAGCCGGATGACAACGGATTGATTCGAGACGATTACAGAATTAATTATTTAAGACAGCACATAACTGAAATGGAAAACGCCATTAACAGTAAGGTAAATCTCATGGGATATACCGTATGGTCAGCTCTTGATATCGTAAGCTCGGGTACTGGAGAAATGAAAAAGCGGTATGGCTTTATCTATGTGGATAAGGACGACCAGGGAAATGGAACAATGAATCGGGTCAGAAAAAAATCATTCTACTGGTACAAAAAAGTGATTGAAACCAATGGGGGAGATTTAACTGATATAGAAATATAATAACAGGGACATGCCGGAGGCGCTTTTCTTCCGGTATGTCCCTGTTCTATAATAAAATTCCAGGGAATATATGAAAGATACTATTGACAGAAATTGTAGCTGGGAGTAATATCTATTTAGAAAATTATCTAAATAGATTGGAGGATCATATTGGGCTTTCCAGATACGTTTAAGGCACTCTCAGATCCGGCCAGGCGGGAAATCCTGTTGATGTTGAGAAACGGCCGTTTATCTGCCGGACAAATAGCAGAAAAATTTGATATGACCAATGCCACGATCTCATATCATCTTGCGCAGTTAAAGAAGGCAGACCTGGTTTTTGAATCGAAGCATAAAAACTTCGTTTATTTTGAACTGAATACATCTGTTTTTGAGGAGCTTATGCTTTGGCTGTCTCAATTTAAGGGAAAGGACGAAACTGATGAAGAATAATAAAAAAACAATGATTATAACCTCTGTTTTGTGTATGCTTCCGGAGATTCTCTCTGTTATACTCTATAAGAGACTGCCGGAGCAAGTTGCGGTACACTGGAACAGTGCGGGTGAGATTAACGGATATCTTCCAAAGGCCATGGCTGCATTTGGAATGCCAGTTGTATTTCTGCTGTTAAATATCTTTTCAAATATCAGCCTTCTATATGATCCCAGACGGGAGAATCAGCCGAAGGCACTCCGGGCAATCGGTATTTGGATGGTACCTCTCATTTCCCTGATTCTGGTTCCTGCTACCCTTATTATGTCACTTGGTGTTAAATTTCCAATCACCACATTTTCATTTACCTTGACAGGTATTGTACTAATTGTAACTGGAAATTACTTACCCAAAAGCAGAAGAAATTACGTGATGGGGGTGAGACTTCCATGGACCTTTCATGATTCGGATAACTGGAATAAAACAAACCGGCTGGCCGGTCGTATTATGGTGGGCGGAGGTTTCGTCATCTTAGTGAGCGGGTTTTTGCATGTGACTTCTGTTTTCCATGAAGTCTCTGTCCTCATTTTCATCGTGGTTTTAATCGTTGTTGTTCCCTTTTTTTATTCCTTTGCCCTGTATAAAAAAGAGCAGAATACAGGTGATAATATATAAGCTGCAGAAAAGGATGAAAACTATGTCGTCTTCCCTTATAACCAAGAATGCCCTGGCACAGGCATTAAAATCTCTGATGATGCATCACTCTTTTAATAAAATATCCGTAACAATGGTTACCGATGCCTGCGGTGTGACAAGACATACCTTTTACAATCATTTTCATGATGTTTATGAGCTGTTAGATTGGATATTTGAGAATGAAGTAATCGATGAACTGGATGATCACTGCCGCTTGTCCAACTGGAAAGAAGGGCTTATGATCGTACTCAATTATACGCAGGAAAACCGTGTGATCTGCACCAATACCTGCAGATCCATGGGGCGTGAGCATCTGGAACTGTTTTTGTACAAGACTTTTACGAAAGCACTGACTGGGGTCATTGAGGATACCTTAAAGGATTTAAATATTGTTATGAAAGGGAATATCAAAAAGGAAGTATCCGAATTTTATTCCTATGCAATCACTGGCGAATTTTTAAAATGGATTAATAATGGCATGAAAGAAACGAAAGAAGATATTGCGGACAGAATTGCCAGAATGCTTGATGGAACCATTCTTTATATGATAAAGAAAACAGCAGTCTGATGATCATTTTTTCACACTTTTGATAAACTGTGAAAAAATGATACAGATAAAGATTTTGTTCATTGAAAAAGCATGCTGAAATAGGTAGAATCACCTTGTAAATGATAATCAAACGAGCATCACTGATTTATTAGGAAAGGGGATTTTATTATGAACAACTATCAAAGAATCAACCCAATAGCACCCCACAATATTGAAAAAAGAAATGCCTATTTATTAGGAGGCGGAATTGGTTCGCTGTCCGCAGCTGCATTCCTTTTAAGGGATGCTCATATGCCAGGAAAAAACATTCATATATTGGAACAGCTGGAGGTTTCGGGAGGCTCTATGGATGGAGCTGGAACTGCCGAGACAGGGTATACGGCACGAGGTGGTAGGGAAATTGAAGAACATTTTGAGTGCTTTATGGAACTGTACAGCTTTATTCCTTCTTTAAAAGATAAATCAGTCAGCGTTTTAGATGAATTTGTTCAGTTAAATAAAGAAGAGCCCATCCTTTCTCACTGCAGATTAGTGGAAAACAAGGGTCAAAAAGCCGATTTCTCTGATTTGGGCTTAACTACACAGAATTCCATGGAGCTGGCAAAGCTTCATATGCTGACAGAAGATGCACTTGGTGCCACAACCATCGAAGAGTTTTTTAGTGAGAGCTTCTTTGAAACAAAATTCTGGTACTACTGGGCAACCATGTTCGCATTTGAAAAATGGCACAGCGTAGTAGAAGTTAAACGCTATATGGAGCGGTTTATGCACCTGATTGGAGGGATGAACCAGCTGGATGGGATTCTACACACAGAATATAACCAGTATGATTCTCTGATTCTTCCGCTCATTACCTGGCTGAAGGAACAGAATGTGACTTTTGAATATGGCTGCAAGGTGACTGATATTGATTTTAACATTTCAGGAAATGAGAAAACAGCCACTGCGATCCATCTGATCAGAGCTGGAAAAGATGACGTGATTGAAGTAGCAGAAGATGATTTAGTACTGTTTACTAATGGTTCCATGACTGAGAATACGACCAGAGGTGATTTAAACCATCCGGCTGTGCTCAACCGTTCAGAAGATAAGGGCTGTTTTAGTGTCTGGAAACAGGTAGCGGCAAAATCTCCTGACTTTGGACACCCCGAAAAATTCTGTGAAGATATTGATAAGTCCAAATGGATGTCCTTCACTGTAACATTAAAAGACGACGATATCGTATTTCCATATCTCTATGACCTGACTGGCGACAAACCTGGAATGGGAGGCTTGGTTACAATTAAAGATTCCAGCTGGTTTATGAGCTGGGTTGTGCCAAAACACCCACATTTTATCAATCAGCCGGATAATGTAAAAGTTCTCTGGGCTTATGCGCTGAATATGGATGTTCCCGGAGATTATGTGAAAAAGACATTTTCAGAATGTACCGGCCGTGAGATGTTTGAAGAACTGTTGTATCACATGGGATTAGAAGATAAAATGCCAGAGATTCTTTCTCACACTGTGAATGTGATTCCAAGCATGATGCCTTATATTACTTCCCAGTTTATGCCAAGAGTTGCCGGTGACCGTCCAGCTGTAATTCCGGAGGGAAGCAAAAACTTTGGATTCCTGGGACAGTTTGCAGAAGTACCTGGTGATTGTGTATTTACTGTGGAATACTCAGTCAGAAGCGCAATGATGGCGGTGTATGGCTTGATGGATCTTTCAAAATCAGTCGATCCGGTCTACCCATCCCAATATGATATCCGGGTTTTGATCAATGCAGTCAAGTCATGTCTGGGGGTAGATAAGCTTCCTTTAAAAAACATTCCCCTCGGACAGCTGATCATGAATACAGAACTTAGTAAGCTGCTTTAAATATAACAGAATAGTCAGTCAGCCGCATGGCTTCCGTTTTATATGACAGAAGCTATGCGGCTTTTTCCTTTCATCTGTGATCTGTTTTCCCGTGGTTATGAAAGGTTTTGTGCAGCTTATTGTCTCACGGACAGGCAGAAGGCGGGAGGAATGCTTTGCGGATAGTGGAAAATGTTTTCCGGATCGTATTTGGCCTTGACTTCAGTCAGCCTTTCAAAATTTCTTCCATAATAGGCTTTTGGCCAGTTTTTTATGGACAAGTCAGGAGTATTGACATATACACCTTTCGTAAATGGTTCCATATCCTTTCGGAACTCTTTTACCCACCGGATACCCGGGTCTGGCCCCTCTGGTGTTTTCCACGTGGAATAAAAGGAGATATTTGAAAGTGCCTTACGGTAAAAATATGCCGTGGCGTCACTGGGAACTTCAGCAACCGCCCCTCCCAATCCGTGGAAAAAGACAGAGGCAGAATAGGTGGGAGGACGGTAGATATAGCGTTCAATGATATCGATTGCTTCATCAGGCAGCAATTCATATAAAAAGGGGAGTGAGTCTGGTAAAAGCGGCCAGGAGATTTGTGCATATGCAACCGTGTCAATCCTGTGCGTACGGAAACGAAACGAGGTACAGGCCCCGAAATTGCCGTCGCCCTGTGTAAACCGGCGATTCCTGTAGTCGGGCAAAGACCTGGCGGGACCACAAGACTCTGCTCACCAAGCAGGATGGCCAGCTCATAATTCCAAAGGCCGGTCTGAACTAAAAAAATTAAATTAGATGATGTTGTGTTGTAATAACAACCGACATAAATAAAGTTCGATGATATTCTTAATGAGCAACAGAACAAGAACACAATGTTGAAGCGCACAAACTCCCAAATGGGGTGTGTATAAATTTACTTTAGGAGGTAAGGAATATGAGCATGTTTTGCTATCAGTGTCAGGAGACAGCGAAGAACACAGGTTGTACAGTAAAAGGTGTATGCGGCAAGACAGAGGAAGTTGCCAAGCTGCAGGATCTGCTTATCTATGCAGCAAAAGGAATTTCTGAAGTAGTTGTAAAGACAGGGACAAACGCGGCTGATATCGCTGAAATCAATCATGAGGTGGTAACGAGTCTATTTATTACCATTACCAATGCAAACTTCGATGCAGCAGCAATTGAAGCACAGATTTTAAAGGTAATTGGCATAAGAGATGATCTGGCATCAAAAAAAGGCTACGCAGGTAATAACGATGCAGCAACTTTCCATGTAACAACCAGAGAATCAATGCTTGATAAGGCAGCTACAGTAGGCGTTCTTTCCACAGAGAATGAGGATGTACGTTCTTTAAGAGAACTGATTATCTATGGTATTAAAGGTATGGCAGCTTACGTAGAGCACGCGATTAATCTTGGCAAAGAGAACACTGACATCTATGGATTTATGTATAAAGGTCTGGCAGCAACTCTTGATGACACCCTTTCTGCAGATGATTTGGTTGCTTTAACATTACAGACAGGTGAATTTGGCGTAACTACTATGGCTCTGCTCGATGAAGCCAATACGTCTCGTTATGGTAATCCAGAGATTACTTCCGTTAACATCGGTGTAAGAAAGAATCCGGCTATCTTAATTTCCGGTCATGATTTAGCAGATATGGAACAGCTTTTAGAGCAGACTGCAGGAACAGGCGTAGACGTTTATACCCACGGCGAGATGCTTCCTGCTCATTACTATCCAGCATTTAAAAAGTATGATAATTTTGTAGGAAACTATGGTAATGCATGGTGGAAACAGTTAGAAGAGTTTGAATCATTCCATGGTCCGGTTCTCTTTACAACCAACTGTATCGTTCCTCCAAGAACTCCTGAGGCAACCGCTAAAATCTTCACAACAGGTGCTTCCGGATTCCCAGGATGCACACATATTGTAGCAGACGAGAATGGAAAGAAAGATTTCTCAGCTATTATCGCGCTTGCAAAGACACTTCCAAGTCCGGAAGAGATTGAAACTGGATCAATTGTAGGCGGATTCGCACACGATCAGGTATTTGCACTGGCTGACAAGGTAGTTGATGCTGTAAAATCCGGCGCTATCAAGAAATTCTTTGTAATGGCCGGCTGCGACGGCAGAGCAAAATCAAGAAACTACTATACAGAGTTTGCAGAGAAGCTTCCAAAGGATACTGTAATCCTGACAGCAGGCTGTGCAAAATACAAATACAATAAGCTGAATCTGGGCGATATCGGCGGTATCCCTAGAGTCCTTGATGCGGGTCAGTGTAACGATTCCTATTCTCTTGCAGTAATTGCAATGAAGTTAAAGGAAATCTTCGGTCTGGCTGATATCAATGAGCTTCCTATCGCTTATAACATTGCATGGTATGAGCAGAAAGCTGTCATCGTACTTCTTGCGCTTCTTCATCTTGGCGTAAAGAACATTCACTTAGGACCGACATTACCAGGATTCTTATCTCCTAATGTTGCAAAGGTGCTTGTAGATACCTTCGGTATTGCAGGAATCGGTGAAGTGGATGATGATATCGAATTATTGATGAATGCATAATTAAAATTATTAAATAAGTCCATCGGCCTGTTGCTTCTCGCAGCAGGCCGGTGGACTTTTTTTTCTTGATTTAACTGTTTCAATTAAACTACCATATTTTGCCAGTACCATCAATGTGAACAACAATGCATACCGGAACGAAATTCTTTAATAGAATGGTTATCTAATGCAATTTGTCGAATTATGTAAATGATTGTAAAATATGCACAAAAAACATGGATTAATTTTATGAAAATTCACATCTTGAATAATGGCGAAATGTAAAGTAATATTAGTATAAATTAAATTAATTAATTAATTGCTTTTACATATTTTCGAGGTGAACGATGAAAGAAATAAGTATGGAGTTAATAGACGGATCCTCATGGCTTTCCAAAGAGGAAATTGCAGATGGAATCAAAGAATATGCTTCTTACCTTGATGAAGTAAAGTACGGGGAAGAACAGTATGAAGAAAATCTTGGCTGGCTTGATGTAGATGAGTGGGCAGGAGAAAAGTGGGTTACTTATTATCAGAAATTAGCAGAAGATGTAAAGAAGAATGCAGATGTATTCGTAGTGATTGGTATCGGCGGATCGAATCAGGCGGCGCGTGCAGTGGTAGAAGCAATTGGAGAGACAGGTCCGGTTACGATTGTATGGGCAGGAAACAGTATTTCTGCAGACAGTATCCGCAATGTATTGCAGGAATTAAAAGGAAAGAGTGTTTACATAAACGTAATTGCAAAAAACTTCGAAACCCTGGAGCCTGGAATCGGATTCCGCGCCCTTCGCGGTTTCATGAAGAAGGAATATGGAGAGGAATACGCAAAACGGGTAATCTGTACCGGTACGGAAGGCAGTCATTTAGATTCACTTTGCAAGGAGAACGGATTTTGTTTCCTGCCGTTTCCTGCTAATATCGGAGGACGCTTTACGGCTCTTTCCCCGGTAGGCCTGTTCCCCATGGCAGTGGCAGGAATTGATATTGGTGCAATTGTGAAAGGTGCACAGTGTATGCGCCAGCGTCTGCTTAAGGAAAGTGCCGATGAAAGTATGGCTCTTGAATATGCAGTGATAAGAAACCTGCTCTACCAAAAGGGATTCAGCATGGAGATGCTTTCTTATTTCGAGCCCCGTTACTTCCGCTTTGCAAAGTGGTGGATGCAGCTGTTTGGTGAGAGTGAAGGGAAAGATAACAAAGGGTTATATCCTTTGTTTGGCAATTTTTCTGAGGATTTGCATTCCATCGGGCAGTTTTTACAGGATGGATCCACTGTGATTTTTGAAACTTTCTTGGATGTTCAGGATACAGGAGCATCTTATGTACTGCACAATGACAATGTGGACGATCTGTTTGATTATTTAGACGGTAAGGATTTTGATGAAATAAATCGAGCAGCATTTGAGGCGACAATCACAGCACACAGCAAAAAGTTTCCGTGTGTGAAGATAAGTGTTCCTGCTGTAGACGAGGGGACATTTGGCCAGCTGTTTTATTTCTTTGAGTTTGTATGTTATTTATCGGCAAAGATTCTTGGGGTTAACCCGTTTGACCAGCCAGGGGTGGAAGCGTATAAACAGTATATGTTTCAGGCTCTTGGAAAGAATAAAAACAAGAGTCAGGCAAACGGTTAAGGGCAGCTGTCTGTGACAGAAGTGCCGGCGGTATCTCTTTTTAATATCAGGTGTATTAAAAGCACTTGAAATAATAAGGCATCAGAGAAGGAGGAATTTTTTATGAAAAAAGGATTTAAAAAAATTTGTTCGCTTGCCCTGGCTGTGGTTATGACAGCTTCTACGCTGGCAGGCTGCGGGGGATCTAAGTCAGAAACAACGGAAAGCAGTGCAGGCAGCAGTACTGCAGCTGAAAGTACAAAAGCAGGCGGCGCGGAGACTCAGGCAGCAGCAGCCACAGGCGGCGATGGTGTATTGGATATTGGTTACTCATCGCTGGTGGAAAGTTTAACCCCATTTCGCGGTAACACTTTAAGAAATGCTCCGTTTATGACCCAGCTTTATGAATCTCTGGCAGTTGTAAATGAAATCCAGGAAATGGAGCCGCTGGTAGCAAAATCATGGAAATCAGATGATGATGGATTTACATACAATATTGAAATCTGGGACAGAGTAAGCGATTCCGCAGGTAATAAGATTGATGCATCTGATATTGTATGGTTTATGCAGGAATCCATGAAACGAGCATTAAAACCTGTATTTTCAAAGGTTGAAAGTGTGGAACAGACTGGCGACTATACATTGAAAGTTAAGATGAAATCCAATATTGTGGGTACTTTCGAATCTCTTTTAAGAGATACATACGCAATATCAAAAAAAGCATTTGAAACCAGTTCCGACGAATTCGGCGCATCACTGGTTTCCACATCACCCTACATGATCACGGAATATACTGCAAATTCAATACTGACTTTTGAAAAGAGAAGTGACTATTGGCAGGATGAAGCAAATATGCCCAAATGTGTACGTCCCTCAGTTAAGAAGCTCAGCTATCACTGCATTACAGAATCTTCCCAGATGGCAATTGCTCTGGAAACCGGTATTGTAGATATGGTAATAGCGATGGATCCTTCTTCTGTAAAGCAGTTCGCTGACAACAAGGATTATACGGTTGAACTGGCAGATGGCTCTCAGGGTTATCAGATGTTCTTTTCCGGTGCAGACAGCAGTGTAGTTGCAAATAATGTAAAGCTTCGTCAGGCAATCTGCTACAGTGTTGATGAAAACGGTCTGATTGCAGGTCTGCTTCAGGGTTATGGTACTCCCATGTACGATGTCTGTCCGCCAATGTTTAATGGATTTAACAAGAAGTGGATGGAAGAAGATTATTACAATTACAATGTTGACAAGGCAAAACAGCTGATTGCAGATTCCGGCTATAACGGTGAATCAATCAGCATCCTTACTACCAGTAACACGATGAACCAGAGAATGGCACAGATGCTCCAGAGCTACTTAATGGCAATCGGCATCAAGGTTGAATTAAAGATTGTTGATATGGCGTTATATACCTCTATCCGTCTCGATGGTACTCAGTATGACATCGTACTTAATACAATCGGCGGAACATACTTAAGTGACCACTGGTCCATCCGGTATGACCCTGCTGCTTATAAAACAGGAGATGCAACAAGCCGTCATGACAATACTCTGGCAGAACTTTTATATAAGACCTGGACACCAAGTGGCTATACAGAGGAAAACATTGATGCAGTTCATAAGTATATAAAGGATAATGCAATTGGTTATGGAATGTTTAATCCTCAGACTATTATAGTAATAAGAAAAGATGCAGGTTTGGAGAAAGAAGTACTTGAGTACCAGGGTTATATTGCTCCGGCAGCCAGTACATTTACGAATAAGTAAAAATATCAGAAACAGAACAGTTTTATACTAATTCTAAGCTGAGGTGCGCAGAAAAGCATAACAAAGCTGCGCACCAGTCAGCTTCAATGGAGAATAATATATGTTAAAATATGTATTGAAACGATTGATCTGGATGATACCGATTGTTCTGGGAGTTGCAATTCTTATCCTTGGTCCTTCCGCGACGGAAACAGAACTTGTTGCGAAACGTCTGGAACTGGGACTGGATGATCCACTTGTGCTTCGTCTCGGCCGGTATATGAGTGATGTTTTTATCCATTTTGACCTTGGAAAATCCTGGCTGACCAATGTGGATATTACCAGTTCTATTAAGGAGCGTCTTCCAAGAACATTGATGCTGACTGTTACAACCTTATTAATATCCGTTGGTATTGGAATTCCGTTGGGTGTGATAGCTGCAATTAAGCAGAATAAATGGCAGGATTCACTGTGTATGGTGCTTGCGCTGGTTGGTGTGGCAATCCCCAATTTCTGGCTTGCTTTGTTGCTGGTTTTACAGTTTTCCGTAAAACTCAACTGGCTCCCTGCGTTGGGAATCGGAACCGGGCTGGCCGGAATTAAATTTTACATTCTGCCCGCTATTTCCGGAAGTACAGGAGGTCTTGCAAGCTGCGCGAGACAAACACGGTCTGCCATGTTAGATGTAATCCGGGCCGATTATATCACAACTGCCCGTTCAAAGGGTGTGCCGGAACGGGATGTAATTATGAAACATGCATTAAAAAACAGTTTAATCCCTATTATAACTGTTATGGGAACCATGTTTGGTCATTTCCTTGGAGGCGCAATGATCATTGAAACAATTTTCGCAATTCCAGGTATGGGCACTTACATTATTGGTGCGGTAAACAGCCGTGATTATCCCATTGTGCAGGGCGGCTCCATTTTCCTTGCAATCACATTCAGCTTCTGCATGCTTATTGTAGATTTACTTTATGCACTGGTAGATCCGCGAATTAAAGCGCAGTATGCTTCAAGCAGGAAGAAAAGGAAGGTGAAAGCAAATGCCTAAGACAACCGGACATGCCAAAAAGCAGGGCGGATTTGCAACTGTCATGAAACAGATGAGCAAGAATAAAGCGGCAATGCTTGGTCTTGTGATTCTTTCAACTGAGATTATCCTGGCGATTCTGGCACCTTATATTATTCCTTATGATTATTCCTTTATGGACATGACAAATATGTTTGCCAAACCATCAGCAGCTCATTTTTTTGGATGTGATGATATGGGAAGAGATATTTTCAGCCGTGTGCTTTTTGGAGCAAGGTATTCCATTTCCATCGGTATCATAGCGGTTGCCATTGGTTCCGCTATTGGCTGTACCATTGGTGCAATCGCCGGTTATTTCGGCGGACAGGTGGACAATATTATCATGCGTTTGCTGGATATTATTCAGGCCATTCCCGGAATGCTTTTAATGATCGTTATTTCAGCTGTATTGGGGCCTGGTTATTTTAAAACAATTATCGCATTATCCATAGGAACTATTTCCGGTATGGCCAGATTGCTGCGTGCCCAGATGCTTAAGGAGAGGGAAAACGAATATATAGAAGCAGCCCAGTCCATTAACTGCAGCAAATTCCGGATTATTACAAGTCATCTGATTCCCAACTGTATTTCACCCATGATCGTATCTGCCACGATGGGAGTGGCGCAGACCATAACGCTTGCGGCTGGTTTAAGTTTTATCGGTCTGGGTGTTCAGCCTCCTATTCCTGAATGGGGTGCCATGTTATCAGCAGCCCGCCAGTTTATTCGTCAGGCTCCTCATCTGGTTTATTTTCCAGGGCTTGCGATTGCAGTGACGGTACTTGCATTGAATTTACTGGGAGACGGCTTAAGAGATGCTCTCGATCCCAAATTGAAGAATTAAGGAAGGAGGAACAGCTGTGCATCAGAAAGAAATTAAAACAGATATGCCGTTCCTTTCTATAAAGGACTTAAAGGTGGAATATAAATCGGATGGACAGATTGTGCATGCCGTAAATGACGTAAGTCTTCAGCTGGAGCGTGGAAAGACTCTGGGGCTGGTTGGTGAGACCGGTGCGGGGAAAACTACAATTGCAAAATCCATCCTGCGGATTTTACCTGATATAGGCAGCCATATTGCCAACGGTGAGATTTACCTGGAAGGGGAAAATCTCTTGAAGTTATCGGAAAATGACATGAGAAAGATCCGCGGCAACAAGGTTTCCATGATATTTCAGGATCCCATGACGGCGTTAAATCCAGTCCTGCGTGTAGGCGATCAGATCGCTGAGGTAGTAAGTCTGCACAGTGATAACAATAACCGTGCAGAGCATGAAAAAAGAGCAAAGGAAATGCTTGAAATAGTCGGTATTCCCGCAGAACGTTATTATGCATATCCCCACCAGTTTTCCGGCGGTATGAAGCAGCGAGTTGTCATTGCAATTGCACTGGCATGCAATCCAGACCTTCTGCTGGCGGATGAACCAACGACCGCTCTCGATGTGACGATTCAGGCACAGGTGCTGGATTTGATTGCAGAGTTAAGAAATAAATATAATACAGCCATGCTGTTAATTACTCATGATATGGGCGTTGTTGCACAGGTGTGCGACACAGTGGCAGTTATCTATGCAGGCAGCATTATTGAATATGGAACGAAACAGCAGATTTTCAAACACCCTTCTCATCCATATACCATCGGTTTGTTCGGTGCAATCCCTGATATGAATGAGGATGAAGAGTGGCTGCACCCAATTGACGGACTGCCGCCGGATCCAACCAACCTGCCTCAGGGCTGCTCCTTTTCTCCCCGGTGCAAATTTGCAACAGATGCGTGCCGGAAGGAAGCAATTGGCATGTACAAGACTCAGGATGGACACGACTGCCGCTGCTGCTGTATCGAAGCTGTTATGAAGGGGGAGGATTAAATGAATCCGGTTATTGAAGTAACGAATTTAAAAAAATATTTTACAACCCCCCGCGGTATGCTTCACGCTGTCGATGACGTTACTTTTACCATTGAAAGAGGTCGTACTCTGGGTGTTGTAGGAGAGTCAGGCTGCGGAAAATCCACCCTGGGAAGAACCATTATCCATCTCCATGAGAGTACGGAAGGACAGATTTTATTAAATGGAAAAGATGTCACCAATTTAAAGGGAAAGGATTTACGACAGGCCCGTGAAAAGATGCAGATTATTTTCCAGGATCCATACTCCTCTCTTGATCCCCGTAAAACCATAGACAGTACAATACGGGAACCCCTGATCGTATCAAGGCATTTTACAAAAAGTCAGATAGATCAAAAAACACAGGAATTAATGGATCTGGTAGGTATAGATGAACGGTTGAGAAAAGCATACCCCCATGAACTTGACGGCGGACGCAGACAGAGGGTGGGAATTGCCCGTGCGTTAGCGTTAGAACCTGAGTTTATCGTGTGTGATGAGCCGGTTTCTGCTCTTGATGTATCAATTCAGGCACAGGTACTCAACCTTTTAAAGAAGCTCCAGAAGGAAAAAGGCCTGACCTATATGTTTGTTACCCATGACATGTCTGTGGTACGCCATATTTCCGATGATATTTGTGTTATGTACTTAGGACAGGTTGTTGAAAAATGCTCTTCCAAGGAACTGTTTCAAAATCCGCTTCATCCTTATACAAGAGCATTGCTTTCTGCAATTCCTTCCACAGATATTGATAAACCCAATAAGCGTGAGATTCTGCGCGGTGAAATTACATCGCCGGTCAATCCAAAACCAGGCTGCCGCTTTGCGGCCCGCTGTCCCTATGCGAATGAGGAATGCTTAAAACTGCAGAAGCAGGAAGAAGTATCCCCTGGACATTTCGTGAGATGCTGCCGCCTGCAGGAAATAAGTTCCTCGTATAATTAAGGAAAAAGACTCCAAAAACGCTAAGAAAGAATCAGTGTTTTTGGAGTCTTTCTGGCAGGATCAGAAATGAATGTCGCCCGCATTATAGGTCTGGATCTTGTTGCTGAACCGCATCTGTATTTCATCTAAGCGCTGTTTGGAATAGGTGAGATAAATCAGGTCCTTGGGCGGCCAGTGAAGCATCATGTCAAACCGGTCTTCGTCTGTGAATGCTGTTTTCGAAATGTAGATGTAGAGTGCCCCCGTATTCTTGGAGTTTTTCCCGGTAAACAGCTTCGTTCCTGCAACACCCACTTCCCCAATTTCATCCCAGGTGAAGGTTTTAAGCGTTTTCCAGGGGAGAAAGCAACGGATTCCTGTTTGGTCCACACAGACAGAAGCGGCGTAGATGAGCATTGGCTTTAAAAAGAGAAGCCCCACCAACAAAAATACTGCAGCTGACCCCAAACGGTGAATGATCATCAAGCTGATAACAATCGTAAGAGAAAACAGAACGGTGGCGATGCTGACGACCGCCTTAAAGGTATCGACAAGGTATGTTTTTTTCATGTGGTAATAGTCCTCTCCTTAAATTAAACAATTTAAATAATTAATATCATTATAACCAATGAACGGTATTGTGTCAAATTGCAAAGATAGAAGAAAAAAATAAAAAATAAATGGAGGTATTTGATATGGAATTATATAAGGACCCACATCAACCGATAGAAGCGAGAGTGGAGGATCTTCTTTCCAGAATGACTCTTGAAGAGAAGGTTTCCCAGTTATGCGGTGATTTACCGGCTTCATTTATTGAAGATGGAAAGGTAAATATAAACCTTTTAAGAGAAAAATTCCCTGACGGTCATGGACGCTTTACACAGTATTCCATTGTTGGTCTGGTAAGCCCGGAGCAGATCTCCAGGATCAGCAACCAGATACAGCGCTATTTTGTCGATGAGACCAGACTTGGAATACCGGTTGCATTACAGGCAGAGAATCTTTGTGGTTATCCTGCAGCGGGCGGCACCCTTTTCCCGGCAATGATTAATATGGGCTGTACCTGGGAACCGGAGCTTGCCAGTAAGATGAGCGAGATTATCGGTCAGGAGAGCCGCAGTGTGGGAATCACCTCTGCCATGAGCCCGGTAATCGATATCGTTCAGGATCCAAGGTGGGGAAGAACTTATGAGACCTTTGGAGAAGACCCTTATCTGACCAGTCAGTTCGGCGTTCACTATGTAAAAGGAATGCAGGAGCAGGGCGTCAGCTGTATAGCAAAGCATTTCCTGGGATATTCGTCAACACAGGGTGGCTTAAATACTTCGGCATGCCGCATGGGAAAACGGGAGCTTTATGAGATATTTGCAACACCTTTCGAAGCAGCAAACAAGCTGTCAGGGCTGGATGCAGTGATGGCGAATTATGGAGAAATAGATGGGCTTCCAGTGATTGTTAACAAAGACATTATTGAAAATCTGCTGCGAAAGACCATGGGCTTTGATGGAGTTTTAACGTCTGATGGCGCGGCTGTACTGAAAACCTACCAATACTTTAAGGTTGCAAAAACCTATGAAGAGGCAGGATATCTGGCGAAAAAGGCGGGTACGGACACGGAGATTCCGGTAGGAGCTGCCTTCCGCAAATTGCCAGAGTACGTTCGCTCCGGTGAACTGAGTGAAGAATGCATTGATGCTTCTGTACGCCGTGTGCTTACCATAAAATTCAAACACGGCCTGTTTGAGAATCCATATTGCGAAGAAGAGACGGTTACATTGGCATTAAGCAATCCCACAAAGAATGAACTGAGTGAAGAAATTGCAGCCAAATCGTTGGTTCTGTTAAAGAATGACGGCGTGCTTCCTCTTAAAAAAGGTACAAAGGTGGCGCTTATCGGCCCCCATGCGGATTCGCTGCGGTATCCGGTGAGCGGTTACACCTATCCGGCATATATAGAAATGATGAAGGCGGGCGCAAGCGGACAGTCCACTGGCTTTAATGGTCTGGCTGATGAGCAGGAAAAAGCAGACAGCAGTGAAAAGAAACACAAAGGACCCTTTGCGGTGATGTTTGATATGTTCTCAAAGGAGGAAAAGGATTCCATGAATGATATGGAATCAGCTCTGCGGAGGACAGGAACACGCAGTTTAAAGGAGGTTCTTACAGAGCGTTTTTCCGTATCCTATGCCCAGGGATGCAGTATTACAGGAGAAGAAACGGATGGCTTTGCCGATGCAGTAGAGGCTGCCAGACAATCAGATGTAATTGTGATGGCATGCGGCGGAAACTGCGGCTGGGTCAATGTAACCGGAGGTGAGGGGAAAGACCGCCAGTTCCTTGATTTGCCTGGTGTTCAGCAGAAGCTTCTGGAAGCAGTTACGGCAACAGGAAAACCGGTAGTTCTGGTGCTTTATGGACCAGGTGTATTTGCTGTTAACTGGGCGGAGAAAAACTGCGGGGCAATCCTGCAGGCATTTATGCCCGGACCATTTGCAGGTAAGGTTATAACCAATGTAATAGACGGAACAGCAAATCCCGGAGGAAAGATGACAATGACTGTACCGAGAACAACCGGACAAATCCCCATCTACTATAACCACCGCATCGGGTCCGGCTATAACAGTGGAGGAGATATCACCGCTTCTTCCATCTTTTCCGGAGGATATGTGGATGGTCCTGCCGATCCGCTCTACTGCTTTGGTCATGGTCTCAGCTATACCACATTTGAGCTTTCTGATTTGGAAGTATCTGCAGCTGAAATCCTTACTGATGGAAAACTGGAAATCAGCTGTAAAGTAAAAAATACCGGTGAGACTGCCGGTGATGAAGTGGTACAGCTTTATACCAGCTTTACTGAGGCCCATGTAACACGTCCAAGCAAGCAGCTTTCCGGCTTCCGCCGCGTGTCCTTGAAACCAGGTGAGGAAAAACAGGTTGTATTCCATCTCGATATGGCACAAATGGGATATTACAACGAAAATATGGAATTTGTGGTTGAACCGGGAAATATGCACCTTATGATGGGAACAAGTTCAGCAAATCTTACGTTAAAAAGCAGCGTGTTACTGACTGGAAAACCGGCAGATGTGATGGGCAGACGCTCTTATGTGTGCCGTACAGAAGTGAAATAGTTAAGAAGGAATAAAACTTATGGAGAAAAGACCACATATTATTATCTTTAATCCCGATGAAATGCGTGCGGACTGTCTTGCTCATCTGGGACTGAATAAGGCCGCCAGGACTCCGTTTCTAGATGAATTTGCCAGATCGGAAGCCGTATCGTTTCGAAATGCTTTCTGCCAGAATACGGTATGTGTTCCCAGCCGTTGCAGTTTTTTTACCGGTCTCTACCCCCATGTCAATGGACACCGTACCATGCAGCATTTGCTGCGCAGCCATGAACCCAGCCTGTTTTCCGAATTAAAGGATGCAGGTTATTATGTCTGGATGAACACCCGGAATGATCTGGTTGCAGGACAGGTGCCCGGTCTCATGGAAGACCATGCAACGGAGATCTATTATGGGGAGGAATGTCAAAAGCCGCCTGGTCCGGAAAAGAAAGACTTTAGAGGAAAGATGGGAGATAGGAACTATTACTCTCATTACGAAGGCAGGTTGCTGACAGATGAGAACGGAATTCATTATTCCGATGATGATGGAGTGGTGGATGCGGCGATTGACCGGATATTTCATCGGGTCAATGACCAGCCCCTTTGTATGTTCCTTGGCTTAATGTATCCCCATACCCCCTATGCAGTAGAAGAACCTTATTTTTCAGCCATTGACCGAAGCTTGCTGCCAAAACGCGCTGGAGCAGGTGAGAACAAACCAAAGATGGAGTCAGCTTTAAAAAATCTGATGGCTATGGATTCCTACACGGAACAGGACTGGGATGAGCTGCGCGCCTGTTACTTAGGGATGTGCATGAAGGTGGATGAACAGTTTGGACGCTTATGTGATGCGCTGAAGGAAGCAGGAATCTACGATGATTGCGCCATCTTTTTCTTAAGCGATCACGGTGATTATGCCGGTGACTTTGACTTGCCGGAAAAATCCCAAAATACGTTTGAAGATTGTCTGACTAAGGTTCCACTGCTTATCAAACCGCCCATGGGAGAGCTGGTGGATGCAGGAATTTCTGATTCTCTGGTAGAACTGGTGGATTTTTATGCAACTGTGATGGATTATACCAATACAGA
>JAQSYE010000286.1 GCA_029256305.1 Lacrimispora sp.
GATATTGAAAAATGATGGTAAGTGATTGAGGGACTGTTGTATGGAACAGGAAGTTTTTAAAGATATGCTTCGAAAAAAAGGACTCAAGGTGACCAATCAGCGCATGCTGGTACTGGAACTCATGGCTGAGCGTCCGGGAGAACATCTGACTGCAGAGGAGATCTATGATCTGGCCAGACAGAGCTATCCGGAGATAGGACTTGCCACGATTTACAGGACTGTGCAGGTGCTGGTGGATTTATTAGTGATTGATAAGGTCAGTTTTGATGATGGATTTGCCCGCTACGAACTGGGGGGCTTTAATCGTGAGTCCGGACATCACCACCACCACCATGCGATTTGCAACCGATGCCAAAAAGTATTTTCCTTTAAAGGCGACCTTTTAGATACTCTGGAACAGGCACTTCTTGATACAGAGGGGTTTATGGTAACAGATCATGAAGTGAAACTTCACGGGTACTGCAAGGAATGCCGGGAGAAAATGGAAGAAGATCAGGACGGGAAATAATAAAACGGAGGTAAAAGATTGAAGAAACAAGACAGCAACGCGAAAGTTAAAATCATTCCCTTAGGCGGAATGGAGCAGATTGGTATGAATATCACTGCTTTTGAATTCGATGACAGCATCATTGTTGTGGACTGCGGACTTGCATTCCCTACGGATGACATGCTTGGAATCGACTTAGTAATCCCGGATGTTTCCTATTTGAAACAGAATATAAACAAAGTAAAGGGATTTGTCATCACCCATGGTCACGAGGATCATATCGGTGCGCTCCCTTATATTTTGAAAGAGATCAATGTGCCGGTTTATGGTACCAAACTTACCATCGCACTGATCGAGAACAAATTAAAAGAACATAATCTCTTAAAAAACACCAAGAGAAAGGTGATCAAACACGGACAGTCCATTAATTTAGGGTGCTTCCGCATTGAGTTCATCAAGACAAACCACAGCATCGCCGATGCCTCTGCCCTGGCTATTTTCTCGCCAGCAGGAGTAATTCTTCATACAGGAGACTTTAAGATTGATTATACTCCCGTATTCGGAGAACCGGCAGATTTAGAGCGTTTCGCAGAACTTGGAAAAAAAGGTGTTCTTGCTCTTATGTGTGACAGTACCAATGCCATGAGACCAGGATTTACCCAGTCGGAAAAGACGGTTGGAAGAACCTTTGATAATATATTTGCAGACCATAAGAATAACCGTATTATCGTGGCTACCTTTGCTTCCAATGTGGACCGGGTACAGCAGGTAATCAACTCAGCGTCCAAGAACGGACGAAAAGTAGTAGTAGAAGGCAGAAGTATGGTTAATGTAATCGGTACGGCCAGTGAGCTGGGATATATCGCTATTCCGGAAGGCACGTTAATTGACATTGATCAGCTGAAGAATTATCCCGATGAGCAGACCGTGATTATCTCAACGGGAAGCCAGGGAGAATCCATGGCAGCTCTTTCCCGTATGGCAGGAAGCACTCATAAAAAGATTTCCATCAAGCCAAACGATGTTATTATTTTAAGCTCCAACCCGATTCCGGGTAATGAAAAAGCAGTATCCAAGGTGGTCAATGAGCTTTCCATGAAGGGCGCAGAGGTTATCTGTGAAGATACACATGTATCCGGACACGCATGCCAGGAAGAAATTAAGCTTATGTATGCCCTGGTGCGTCCGCAATATTCGATTCCGGTTCACGGGGAATACCGCCACTTAATCGCGCAAAAGAGCGTGGTTCAATCCATGGGTATCCCTAAGGAAAACATAATCATCATGTCCTCCGGTGATGTGGTGGAACTGGGAGCAGAATCTTGGAAAGTGGTAGATCACGTTCAGTCCGGAGGAATCCTGGTAGACGGACTTGGAGTCGGTGATGTAGGCAATATCGTATTAAGGGACAGACAGAATCTGGCACAGAACGGAATTATCGTGGTAGTGCTGACTTTAGAAAAATATTCCAATCAGCTTCTTGCAGGACCGGACATCGTATCCAGAGGATTTGTGTATGTGAGAGAGTCTGAGGACCTGATGGAAGAGGCAAGAGCCATCGTAAACGATGCGGTACAGGATTGCCTGGAGCGCAAGATCAACGACTGGGGTAAAATCAAGAACATTATCCGGGACAGCTTAAGCGATTTCCTCTGGAAGCGCATGAAGCGTAATCCCATGATTCTGCCGATTATTATGGAGGTTTAGGAGTTGCTTCATTAACTCCTGCCTTTAGGGCGAAAGGAATGGATTGTTATGAGCCGGACAACCAATGAGATAAACAAAATAACAGGAGCGATCATAGCCATATCCTCCAGACTTATCATTTTTGCACTGGTGGTAATGCTGTTGTATGAAGGCGTGAGTAGAGGCTATGATTTTGGTCATGAGATATTTTATGCCTCCGCAGTGGAACAAAAACCCGGACAGGATAAGAACATTACTGTAGAAAAGGGTGCATCTGTTGCGCGGGTAGGCAGGCTCTTAAAGGGGAGCGGCTTAATTACCAATGAATATTCCCTTATCATACAGGCTGAGTTTTTTGATTATAAGGTGAATCCGGGTATCTATACCTTTAACACTTCCATGACCTCCAGGGACATCCTTCAGATGATGAATGATAATACGGAGGAAAAGAAAGAGAAACAATGATTGTTAACGACAGGGTAACGGAATATATTAAATCGCTGGAGACAGACCGAAATGGACTTCTTACAGAGATTGGAAAAGTGGCAAGGAAAGAAGGGGTACCGGTTTTAAGAGAAGAGACCGCAGCCTTTTTACAGACAATGACAGCCGCCATGCAGCCCCAGGCTATTTTGGAGGTGGGAACGGCTGTTGGTTATTCTGCCCTTTTAATGGCAGAGGTTATGCCAAGTGACTGCCATATTACTACCATAGAAAAATACGAGAAAAGAATTCCTCAGGCGAAGTCTAACTTTGAAAGAGCTGGAGAAGCGGATCGGATTACCTTGTATGAAGGTGATGCAGAGGAGGTATTAGAGGGGCTTAACGGCCCCTTTGACCTTGTCTTTTTAGATGCAGCAAAGGGCCAGTATTTAGTCTGGCTTCCCAGAATTCTTGAACTTTTAAGGCCAGGCGGAATGCTGATTTCAGACAATGTTCTTCAGGATGGCGATATTATCGAATCCCGTTATGCAGTGGAGCGGCGCAACCGGACCATTCACGGGCGGATGAGGGAATATTTGTTTGAGTTAAAGCATTGTGACCAGCTTATTACATCGGTGGTTCCTATTGGAGATGGAATTACCGTCAGCATTTTAAAAGAGAAGTACGAGAGAGGAGTTTCATGAGAAAGACCGAACTTTTGATTCCGGCAGGCAGCCTGGAAGTGTTAAAGACCGCTGTGATTTACGGTGCAGATGCTGTTTATATCGGAGGAGAAGCCTTTGGACTGCGTGCCAAGGCAAAGAACTTCACAAATGAAGATATCCGGGAAGGAATTGCCTTTGCCCACGACCGTGGGGTAAAAGTCTATATCACAGCCAATATTCTGGCTCACAACGAAGATCTTACCGGAGTAGAGGAATATTTTAACGAATTAAAGGAAATCAAACCGGATGCGGTGATTATTTCCGATCCGGGTGTATTTGCAATTGCAAAACGGGTGATTCCTGATATGGAGCTTCACATCAGCACCCAGGCCAACAATACAAATTACGGAACCTATCTGTTCTGGCATCAGCTGGGGGCAAAACGTGTGGTATCAGCCAGAGAACTCTCTCTT
>JAQSYE010000059.1 GCA_029256305.1 Lacrimispora sp.
TCATTTACTTTACCTCCTGTGTGAAAATAGAGGGATCACCGGCGCGTTCGGTCAAATGTCCGTCTTCCATAATCCCAAGTTCTTCCATACGCTTTTCAAATTCCTTCATGGGTCGTTTCCCGCTTGTTTCCCGAAATGCTGCCGCATCATGATAGCTGGAGGACTGATACATCAGCATAATGTCATCCCCGGCAGGTACTCCCATCACATAATTAACACCAGCACTGGCAAGGAGAACACCTAAGTTTTCCAGATCATTCTGACTGGCTTTCATATGATTGGTATAACAGACATCACAGCCCATAGGGATACCGGTGAGTTTTCCCATAAAATGATCTTCCAGTCCGGCGCGGATTACCTGTGCCCCGTCATATAAATACTCCGGCCCGATAAAGCCTACTACAGTATTGACGCAGTAAGGGTGGTAACGCTTGGCGAACCCATAGCACCGCGCCTCCATTACCAACTGATCCGCATCATGATGGCCTTCAGAGGAGAGTTCAGAGCCCTGGCCTGTTTCAAAATACATAAAGTTTGGACCTTTGGAACTTCTTTTTTCCTTCATCAGTTCATACGCCTCATCCATTAAGGCTGTGCTGATTCCGAAAGCGGTATTGGAGATCTGTGATCCAGCAATGGATTGGAACATTAAATCCATGGGACTGCCTTTTTTTAAAGCTTCCATCTGTGTGGTAACGTGGGAGAGAACACAGTTTTGGGTGGGGATCTGCCATTTATCCATAAAATCACGGAATGCGCGGAGAATTTTATCCGTTTGTTCCACGGTATCTATGGCAGGATTTAAACCAATTAATGCATCGCCGTTTGCGTAGGAAATTCCTTCCAATACGGATGCCATAACGCCCTCAAAACTGTCGGTGGGATGATTGGGCTGCAGCCTTGAGGCAAGGGTTCCAGGAAGACCGATTGTCGTATTGCAGGTAGCCGGAACAATCAGTTTTTTTGAAGCCACAATGATATCAAGATTGCTCATTAATTTTGTGACCCCTGCAATCACCTCAGCGGTAAGGCCATCCCTAATTTCCTCAATAGCAGAAGCAGGAGAGGCAAGTATCAATTCACGCAGTTCTCCAAGAGATATTGATTTGATTTTTTTATAAGCCTTTTCATCCACTCCATCCTGAATGACTCTTGTTACTTCATCGGTTTCATAATCCGCAACCGGGTGGTTTCGCAAATCGGAGATGCTTAAATCGGCAAGAACTACTTTGGCAGCGATGCGCTCTGCTGCATCATTTGCAGCAATTCCAGCCAGTGTGTCACCGGATTTTTCTTCATTCGCCTTTGCCAGAACTTCCTTCACGGATCGGAATTCGTAGGTTTTGCCGAATAATCTTGTCTTTAATTTCACGTTCCAAGCCTCCTATGCTTCCATTTCATTTTCTGCAGATGAAAATCCATTCGCAAAAATTTTATCTTTTACAACGTAATACAGAATAGCGGCTGCATAAACAATGGCGGCCAGAAATAAAAGAGAAGCCTGGGAAACTACAATGGCAACCACTACAATTGCACAGGTAACTGCTGCAATTGTTGGAACAAGAGCAGACTTTAACCGATAAGGACGTGCCAGTTCTGGTTCTTTTTTTCTGAGAACAAACCAGGATGCAATGGATAAAACTGCCATTACAGACGATCCGATGCAAGAGAATACAACCAGACTTCCTACGTTTCCTGTGATTACAAAGAACAGACCGATCAGGCTGGTGCTCACAAGAGCAAAGACCGGAGTACCTTTTTTATCAAGGGTAGAAAGCGCTTTGGGGAGGTAACCGCTTCTGGACATAGCATATGCCTGCCTGGAATATCCGATCATAATCCCGTGGAGGCTGGCCGCCAGACCAAATAATCCAAAAAAGCCGACCAATTTAACCAGAAATGAATTCTCACCATATACTTTTGATAAAATTGCAGGAAGAGGGTTATCCGAAGAAGCAACAGCAGACAAATCGGAAGCGGAGTTTCCAGCTGTAACAACAAGGACAGCAATTGCCATAACAACCAGAGCGCCGATGCCTGTGATAAATGCTTTTGGTATATCTTTTTGAGGATTTTTACATTCCTCCGCCCCCATTGCTCCTGATTCTACAGCCAGATAAAACCAAACCACGAAAGGAATGGCGGCAAATATGCCATGCATGCCGTTCATGGAAGCACCAGAGGAGAAGAGCCCATGAACATCTACAGTTGGAATTCCAAGTACAAAATAAACAGCAACTCCAAGAATTGCAACAGCCGTTACAATTACACTGACAATTGCGGCTGATTCAATTCCACGCATATTAATAAATACAAAAATACAGAATGCTGTAATAGCGGCGATGTTGGCCGGGATGACAGGGAGCAGTCCGTGAACATAAGCACCGATGGAAAGTGCGATTCCTGGTGTTGCAAAGATATACTCTAATAGAATGGAGAAACCGGCAATAAATCCAGCAAATTTACCGAATGACTTTTCTGCATATGCAGTAGGACCAGCTGCAGATGGAATGGCTGTTGCCAGCTCAGAGTAGCAGAATACAAAGGAAACATAGAAAAGCGTGACAATAAAGGTAGCAATTAACGCTCCTGTAAAATTAGTCTTCTCAAACAAGTAATTCCAACCAAAATACATACCGGAAACGACTGCACCAACGATAATCGCCCATAGTTTAACCGGTGTAAGGGCTTTGCTCAAATTTTTTTCTTCCATAATGGAATCCTCCTGATTTTTCATGGTTTTATTTTTCTAAATCCCGATCTGGTGTTTCATCAGGATTGATAAACTAATGTTTTAATAACGACAGGGACCGCACTTCCAACCGGGGATCCGATATCAATGTAATCACCGTTTTCAAACTGGATCTGATCCAGACAGATCACGGGTTTGCTGCATGACGTATGAATCCGGATCATCTGACTCAGTGCTTTTGCGAAGTCTTCTTTTAAGAGTACAATCACAGGACTTTTTAATCCTTCATAAAGGTTGGCGATCTGATTCGCAAGAAGTTTAAGTTCTTCGTATCCGGGACTTTTTTCCCCCTTTATACTCACTGCAATAACATCATCCTCGTAAAGCTCCATAAGCGGTCTGGTACTTCTAAATACATCTTCCCACTGGTTGGCAGCTGCCGGGCATTTTACTATGGGAATATTTCGCATAGGTAAAATAGATGGTTCTACTCCTACCGTACTTCCGCTGACGGACAGAGAGTGGCTTCCTGCTCCAATTACGGTTGCCCTTATTTTTTCTTCCGGAGTGATGAGTCTATTCTTATAGGGGGCTAGAGCCTGAGTGATTTTGATTCCAAGCAAAGGGCCGATGTCTCCGTATTGGAACCATTGTTCCTGATCTTGGCCTTCCTTTAACGATCCCACATATTCGCCCACTCCGCCGGATATGGATATAAAATCAAGATTCTCAGGAATGATAAAATCTGTGATGTACAAGGGGAGCGTATCCTCATTCATTTCATGTAACCCAAGTGCCTGAAGGCAGCTCTCCGCCAGATAACCGCAGAAACATTCCAGCACTTTGATATCAGCAGTTTCTCCCTGTCTAATAGGCAGTTTGTGATTTTCAAGAATATGGAGAATCCGGTCTGAAATATAGGTTACGTTGCCCGCGTCATCCAGCTGGATCAGCCTTCCGCCAATGTCCATTGCAAATGAATCCGTACAGGTTCCACAGTCAAAAACAGCCGCATTTAAAGTTCCTCCGCCAATATCCAGGTTAATGATTTTTCGGCTCTTTCTTTTTGATTCCCCACTGATTCCTGCTCCCTTTCCGGCTAAAATCGATTCCAGCTTCGGACCTGCGATAGCAACAACAAAATCACCCAGGTATTCTGATAACCAGAAGTTCACCTGCCTGGCATTGTCCTTTCTGGCTGTTTCACCCGTTATAATGACTGCACCAGTTTCTATGTTCTCCTTATCAATCCCGCTATCTTTAAAAGCCTCCTTCACCCGTTCTTGGATCTGTTCAAAATTTATGATATCCCTTGAAATCAGTGGTGTGAAGAGGACCGGACTTCGATAGATAACCTCTATCTCATCGATTTTAGTCGTGGGCAGAAGGGAAGGCCCCAGTCTGGTGGAGATCTTAATATTGCTGATAATAATTTCCGTTGTACTGGTTCCGATATCCACGCCAATACTGTACAACCTGATACCTCCTTCCGGCAGCTTCACAAACGAAAGAACAAATAAAAAAGACGAAGGGGATTTCCTGGCAGGAAACGTCTTCGTCTTTATAATCTCGTATGAAGTTTTTATATTAACAATTAATATAAGGACTTTGTTTGCATTTGTCAACAGTTTAACGTAAAAGTTTTTTTATCCTAAGAAACTTAAGTGTAGCAGAAAATTATATTGTGCAATGTGCACATGACAATTGTCATATAAATAGGATACGTAGTAATATGTGCATAAAATTGATTGACTTTCATTCTACGGTTGTTATGATAAAAACAGGAGAGGGGGAATTTATATGCCAGATGAGAAGGGAAATAAAAAAATAATCGTTGCCGGACACATTTCCCTGGATATTACACCGGTCTTTAAAAGCAATGATGGAAAGAAGATTCTCAAATCGTTTCAACCCGGAAAGCTTTTAGAAGTGGGAAAGGCCAACGTATCCGGAGGCGGTGCGGTTTTTAACACAGGGCTGGGGCTGCATGCACTGGGAGCAGATGTCCTTTTAATGGCAAACACAGGTGACGACGATTTCGGACGGATCCTAAAAGGAAAGATACAGGAAAGAGGGTGCGAAAGCTGTATTACGGTTCTGCCAGGGGAAGACACCTCTTACACAATTGTCTTGGCACCAAAAGGCGTTGATCGGTTATTTCTTCATAATCCCGGTTGTAATGACACCTTTGGCTTTGAGCATGTGGATTTTAAAAAAGCAGAGAAAGCGGCTCATTTTCATTTCGGTTATCCTACACTGATGAAGCGTTTTTACCAGAATGACGGGTTGGAATTAAAAGAACTTTTTTGCTGCATGAAAGAGCTTGGGCTTACCACTTCACTGGATTTAGCGGCAGTGGATCCGGATTCTGAAGCAGCAAACTGCCGCTGGGATCGGATTCTTAGCTCTGTACTTCCCTATGTGGATTTTTTTGTACCAAGTATCGAAGAACTGGGCTTTTTACTGGACCGGAGCCTCTATGAGAAGTGGCAGGAGATTGCTGACGGTGATGATATTACCTCGATTCTCTCTTTAAAGAAAGACGTGGATGCCATTGCAAATCACGCGCTGCAATTGGGAGCAAAGGCTGTGCTTTTAAAATGCGGAGCAGCCGGAATGTACTTAAAAACAGCTTCAAAACAGGCGTTTGCAACTGGACCGGATTTCTTAAAGGGCTGGGGAGAACTAGCTTACTTTCAAAACAGCTTTCTTCCTGACCGCATTCTGTCTTCTACTGGAGCTGGTGATACCAGTATTGCTGCTTTTATTAAGGCCATGCTGGAGGAACGTTCTCCGGAAGAATGTGTTAAACTTGCGGCAGCTACTGGTGCATCCTGCGTAACTGCCTATGATACAGTAAGCGGACTGCTGCCTTTTGAAAAGTTAGAAGAAAAAATGGAAAACGGGTGGGAAGAGCAAAAACGGATCCTGCCATAAATAGAAGGAGGAAATTACATATGTTGATTACCATGAAATCAATTCTCAAGCTGGCAGAAGCCAGAAACATTGCAATAGGTGCTTTTAATATTACATCTCTGGAAGGAATCCAGGCGGTACTTGGAGCAGCAGAAGAAACCGGACAGCCGGTCATTCTTCAGTTTGCGCCTGTTCATGAAACGATCATTCCCCTGTCGGTAATGGGGCCCATTATGGTTATGATGGCGGAAAACGCTACGGTTCCCGTAGCTGTACACTTAGATCACGGAGACAATTTCAATAAATTGAAACAAGCATTAGATATGGGATTTACCTCAGTCATGTACGATGGTTCCGCCCTCCCCTTTGAGGAAAATGCAGCAGGCACTAAAATTGCAGTGGAGCTTGCTGCCGCATACGGTGCTTCTGTCGAGGGAGAAATCGGTGCAATGGGAAGAGAGGAATTCTTAAGCGTGGGAGAAGGAGAGGAAAATGAAGCGGCTAAAAGCTGCTACACAGACCCGGATCAGGCGGAAGCTTTTGCTGCGCTTACCGGAATTGATGCATTGGCCTGCTCCTTTGGAACTGTACACGGACTCTATTTAAAAAAGCCCAATCTGGACCTTGAAAGAATCAGCCGGATTCGGGAAAAAGTAGATCTTCCCATTGTCATGCACGGAGGTTCCGGGATCAGTGATGAAGATTTTTATCAGTGTATTAAACGGGGAGTCCGTAAGATTAATTATTATACCTACCTGGCAAAGGCTGGCGGCATGTATGTGAAGGAAAAAGCCGCTGAAGCAGAAGATGTGGTGTTTTATCATGATGTGACGATGTGGGCAGTGGAGGCAATGAAAAAAGACGTGCTTCATACCATTAAGGTGTTTTCTGGTATGGAACAGAATGAGGGCAAACTGCTATGAAACGTTCTGAAGTTAACAAAGCCTTAAAGGATATGGAACAGATGATTAAAACATGCGGATTCTCCCTTCCGCCTTTCTGTAGCTTTACTCCTGAGGAATGGAGGGAAAAAGGGCATGACTACGATGAAATTCGTGACAATATGCTTGGCTGGGATATTACGGATTTCGGACTTGGCGATTTTGACCGGACCGGTTTTTCATTGATTACCCTTCGCAATGGAAATGTAAAGCAAAAGAAATATACAAAAACCTATGCAGAAAAACTGCTCTTCTTAAAAGAGGGGCAGTCAGCTGCCATGCATTTTCACTGGACCAAAATGGAGGACATTATAAACAGAGGGGGAGGCAATGTGCAGATCCGTGTTTATGCAGCCGATGCAGACGGAGGTTTTTCAGATTCTGACGTGTCGGTAAGCAGTGATGGAAGAAGTTATATGGTACCTGCTGCAACAGTGGTAACGCTCCACCCTGGAGAGAGTATTACAATTTATCCTTACCTCTACCATGATTTTCACGTGGAGCCTCATACCGGACCTGTACTGCTTGGTGAAGTATCCATGTGTAACGATGATAAAGAAGACAACCGCTTTTACCAGCCAATTGGCCGTTTTCCCAAAATCGAGGACGACGAGCCCCCTTACCGTCTCCTTTGTAATGAATACCCAGAAGCAGAGTGATTGTGCATTGTGATGAAAATTTAAGCAGGGACAATCTGATTTCATCAAATACAGCAAATTAAATATGACAATTGTCATTTAAAACCAATTACATTGTGCACATGTTTTAAAATAGGCGGCGTGATATGATGTTTATGCAGCATATAACACAATTATATAATGTATAAGGAGGATTTACCATGAAAAAAAGCACAAAAAAGCTTGCCGCGATTCTGATGTGTGCAGCGCTTGCCGCAATGTCTGTGGCAGGATGCAGCAATGGGGAACCAGAAACAAAGGCGCCGGAGACAACAAAAGCGGCCGAGGTAACAAAAGCAGAGACAAAAGCAGAAACAAAGGCTGAAGCAAAAACAGAAACAAAGGCCGCAGTAAAATCAGAGTCTGCCGTAAACATGGCAGATGCAAATGTAAAAAAGAAGGATCCAAGCAAGCACTATAAATTCGGATATACCTGTATGGACGGAACAAACCCATTCTTTGTCACAATAGAAAAGACCATGCGGGAAATGGTTGAAGCCCAGGGGGATGAACTGGTTTCTGTTGATCCGGCCAATAATGTAACACTCCAGATTACCCAGGTTGAGGATTTAGTATCACAGAAAATCGACGCCATGTTTATGAATCCTGCAGAAGCAGAAGGAATACTTCCGGCACTGGACCAGTTAAAAGAAGCAAAGATTCCTGTTGTAGGATTTGATACAGAAGTAGCTGACTTGTCCTATCTGATCTCCTATACCGGTTCTGATAACTACAATGCAGGTTTCGTATGCGGTGAAGATTTAGTAAAGAAATGTCCAAATGGCGGAGATATCATTGTTCTTGACTCCCCAACCATGAATTCCGTGACTGACAGAACCAATGGATTTTTGGAAGCTATTAAAAATCACAATTTCAATATCGTAGCCCAGCAGGATGCAAAAGGAAATCTACAGGTCTCCATGGGAATCGCAGAAGATTTACTTCAGGCTCACGGTGATGTAGTCGCCATATTCGGCGGGAACGATCCCACTGCCCTTGGAGCACTGGCAGCTGCAAATGCAGCAGGAATCAAAAACTGTAAAATCTATGGCGTAGACGGTTCTCCTGATATCAAGGCAGAAATGGCCTCCGGCACTTCCCTCATTGAAGGAAGCGGCGCCCAGTCACCAGTTAAAATTGCCCAGTCAGCAGTTAACATTATGTACTCTTACTTAAATGGGGAGAAAGTCGCTGACCGGTATCCGGTAGAAACATTCCTCATTACATCTGAGAATGTGAAGGATTATGGCACAGACGGCTGGCAGTAAATACAGATAAGAGGAACCATGCCTCCTGGAATAAGCGTGTTTGCATGCACCGGGAGGCGGTGCCTTTTTTTCCAGACTGGCCTCATAAACGGATAATGGAATGTAAGAACAGGCAGGTGAATATATGAGTGAAAAAATTCTGCTTCAAATGAAAAATATCCACAAATCCTTCCCGGGTGTTAATGCACTGCAGGGAGTGGATTTTGAGTTGCTCCCTGGGGAAGTACACGCTCTTCTTGGTGAAAATGGGGCTGGAAAATCCACGTTAATCAAGGTATTAGGGGGGATTTATATTGCAGAAGAGGGAGAAATTTTCATTGAAGGACAGAACGTGGTCATTGACGGAGTAAATGCTTCTCATGCCAATGGAATTTCCATCATCCATCAGGAACTGGTACTGGTCCCCTACATGACCGTGGCAGAAAACATCTTCCTTGGACGGGAGCCTGGAAAAGGTGGTTTCATTGACCATGAGACAATGGAACGAGACGCAGGGAAGCTTTTAGATGATTATCATATGAGCATTTCTCCAGGAGATTTTGTCAAAGATTTAACCATTGCCCAGCAGCAGATGGTAGAGATCGTCAAAGCCATTTCCTACCGGTCAAAGATTCTGGTCATGGATGAACCAACATCCTCCATATCGGATAAAGAAGTGGAATTCCTTTTTCAGACTATGAGAATGCTGATTAAAGAAGGTGTAGGAATTATTTATATTTCCCATAAAATGGATGAACTGGAGCAGATCTGCGACAGAGTGACTGTTTTAAGAGATGGAACATACGTAGGAACGAACGTTGTTAAGGAAACATCAAGAGACCAGCTGATTTCCATGATGGTGGGACGTGAGCTGACAAAATATTATACCAGAGATTATAAGGAACCCGGAGATATTGTATTAAAATGTGACAATATAACAGACGGAAAGATGGTAAAAGGAGTTAGTTTTGAGCTGCGCCAGGGAGAGATCATCGGCTTTGCAGGGCTAGTAGGAGCCGGCAGAAGTGAAACCATGAGATGTATTTTCGGTCTGACGCCATGTCAGTCAGGTGAAATATTTGTAAATGGAAAGCCTGCAAATATCAAATCCCCCTTAGAGGCCATGAAGTATAAAATTGCCCTGGTACCGGAAGACCGGAAGCAGGAAGGCCTTTATCCCGTACAAAGCGTCCGCTTTAACTCCACAATTGAAGTGCTTAAATCATTTATCAAAGGCATATTCGTCAATCCGAGAAAAGAAGAAGAAATAACCGGAAAATATATCGAAATGATGGATACCAAGACTCCATCTCAGGAACAGCTGATCGGAAACCTATCCGGCGGAAACCAGCAGAAGGTTATGATCGGAAGATGGCTTGCCACTTCTCCTGACATCCTGATTCTTGATGAGCCTACCAGAGGTGTGGATGTGGGGGCAAAATCTGAAATTTATGCGGCCATGAATGAGCTGGTGAAGGAGGGAATGTCAATTATAATGATTTCTTCCGAGCTGCCGGAGATTCTTAATATGAGCGACCGGGTATATGTCATGTGTGACGGAAGAACCACCGGCTGTTTCCACCATAGCGAAAACATTACCCAGGAACAGATCATGAAGCTGGCAGCCAAGTAGGAAAGAGGGAGCGATCAGATGACAACTAGAATTCAAAAAAATATAAAACAGTATTTAAAAGATAACATCGGAATTATCGGTGCACTGCTGATTCTGTGTATTTTCTTATCCATTTTTCCAAAGACCAGCGGTGTATTTCTGACACATAAAAATATATTTAATGTACTAAGACAGATTTCTTCAAACTTATTCCTTGCATGCGGAATGACCATGGTAATTATTTTAGGAGGAATCGACCTTTCCGTAGGTTCCATTATTGCCCTTTCCGGCTGTGTGGCGGCCGGGTGTGTGGCGCGTTATAATCTTCCCATATTTGCAGCTATATTCATTGGTGTTTTAATTGGTACAGCGGTCGGAATGGCAAATGGTGTGGTAATTTCCAAAACGACCATTCCACCGTTTATTGTCACACTTGCTACCATGAATGTGGCAAAAGGTCTGGCCTATGTTTACACCGGCGGTTCTCCTGTAAGGGTGGTCACAAAGAAATGGCAGTTTCTCGGTGCCGGCTACATCGGAGGGATTCCCACCCCTGTTATAATACTGGTATTTGTGTTGATTATTACTGCAATTATTATGAACAAGACTAAGCTGGGGCGTCACATCTATGCAGTTGGCGGAAATTCACAGGCGGCCAGGTTTTCTGGAATCAGTACAGCAAGGGTAAAATTACTGGTACATACCTACTCCGGAATCATGGCAGGTCTTGCAGGCGTTGTTCTGGCTTCCCGTATGTATTCCGGTCAGCCTACTGCAGGAGACGGCGCAGAGATGGATGCCATTGCAGCGGTTGTAGTTGGCGGAACCTCCATGGCAGGCGGTTCCGGTAAAATCGGCGGCACCATTATCGGCGGACTGATTATCGGCGTATTAAATAACGGACTGAATCTGCTGAATGTCAACTCATTTTGGCAGTATGTGGTAAAGGGCATTGTCATTCTTCTGGCGGTATTTGTGGACTACTTAAGAAATAAGAAAAAGGCCTAGAAATCTCCAGACAGCAGGGAGCGTTTCCTTAACAGAGAAACGCTTTTTGTGGTATAATAAATAAAAAACACGGGGGTGTTAAAAACATGAAGAGAAAGGCGGGGGTGTCTCTCTTAATTGTACTGATTGCAGCTTTGCTGGTCAGTTGCAGCAGCCGGAAGGACGAAGCACCTCCTCATGAAGCGCTCATATTCGGAGCTACCTATATGACACGGAATAATCCTTATTTCAATGTTCTGGGACAGGGGATTGAAGAAGTGGTGGAAGCCAATGGGGATATTCTTTTGACAAGAGATCCTTTGCAGGATCAGGAGAAACAGAATCAACAGATTGAAGAACTTATTGACGAAGGAATCAGTATGCTTTTCTTAAATCCGGTGGACTGGGAAGCGGTTCGCCCCGCGTTAGTTGCCTGTAAAAAGGCAGGTGTTGCGGTGATTAATGTGGATACCGTAGTAAAGGACCGGGATCTGGTAATATCCGTGATTGAAACCGATAACTACCAGGCAGGTCAGCTTTGCGCCCTGGATATGATGAAACGTAAGAAGTCTGCGGATATTGTGATACTGGATAACCCCATTCAGATGTCCATCACATACCGGGCACAGGGCTTTACCGATGCCATTGCGGGTAATCCGGGTTACCGGGTAGTATACCGCCACACTGCAGCAGGAGAGATTGAAGTTTCCTCCAAAGTAATGGAAGAGTTTCTAAACCAGAATAAAGGGTTTGATGTAGTACTTGGAGGCAATGATCCAACGGCCCTTGGGGCACTGGCTGCACTTCAGCAGGCAAGAAAAGAGGAAGGAGTTCTTATCTACGGCATAGACGGATCTCCAGACTTTAAGGCAATTCTGGATATGGGATATGTGACCGGAACCAGTGCACAAAGTCCCAAATCCATTGGAAGAGTTGCAGCAGAAACCGCTTACCGGTATTTAAGTGGAGAACCGGTGGACCCATATATCAGTCTGTCCAGTACCCTGATCACTAAGGACAATCTGGCTGACTACGAAATCGATGGCTGGCAGTAGGGTGAACGATGGAAGAAAATAAATTTAACAGCCGGATCAGGGTTCTTCAGGCGGGAATCCTCATCCTCAATATCATATCCGTAATGGGAATCAGCACTTTTATTTACGTTACAATTGAAAGAATTCGCAGAACCTACGGTGCCAGAGAATTTTTAAATGAAATTCAGGCCATCGTCTGGTATCCTTATGCCAAAATATGGCTCTGTGCCCTGCTATTAGGTTTCCTCACCTTAAGCATGGTGATCCGTGACCGGCTGTTTCCCAATAACAGCAAGGTTATTTTAACCAGCCTGATTGCAGATTTTATCGCATGCTTTGCAATTATCATTGAACTGAATTTCAACTACAACGGAATCCTGTTACTGGTATTTTCCAATGTTATTATGTATGTAAAAAACGGAAAATCCAGATACATATTGGCAGCTGTCGCCATCGGAAGCTTTATTCTGGCTGACTACGAGCTGCTGTCCATCTCATACAGACTATATTCTATCCAGGATTATATTGCATTTTACAATGCGACTCTGCAGCAATACTTTCTCAGTATTTATAACATTTTTATATCCTTAAATGTGATTTTATTTGTCGCTTACTGTGTCAATATCATCAACGAGCAGCAGGGAAACATCGATGAAATACATGGGTTAAACGAAAAACTGCACGACGTAAATGAACAGCTGCAAAAGTATTCCCTTATGGCGGAAAAGATGGCAGAAACCAGAGAACGCAACCGTCTTGCAAGGGAGATTCATGATACACTGGGCCATACACTCACAGGAATTTCAGCCGGGATTGATGCATGTCTTGCAATTATCGGTACTTCACCGGATCAGACGAAAAGGCAGCTGGAGCTTATATCCAAAGTTACCAGAGATGGGATTAAGGATATTCGCCGTTCCGTCAGTGAATTAAGACCCGATGCCCTGGAACGGTTTAGCCTTGAATTTGCCATTAACAAGATGGTAACCGACATCAACGCCGTATCAGAAACAAGGGTCTATTTTGACTGCATGGTAACTAATTTGAAATTCGGTGAGGATGAAGAAAATGCAATTTACCGGGTGGTGCAGGAAGGGATCACCAATGCCATACGTCACGGACAGGCCAGAGAGATCTGGATAACGGTGAAAATGGAACAAGAGGATATCCTGATTCAGATTAAAGATAATGGAATTGGATGTAAGGAAATGAAAAGCGGTTTCGGTACAAAGCATATGAAAGAACGGATTCGTATGTTAAACGGGGCCGTAACGTTTGATGGAAGCGATGGTTTTATCGTAAATGCAAGAATACCGATCCGGAGGGGAGAGACCTATGATTAAAGTATTGATTGCTGATGATCAGGAGCTGATACGCCAGAGTCTGCAGATAGTTTTAGACAGCAGAAAAGACATGACCGTTACTGATGTGGCTGCAGATGGCCAAGAGGTGATGCGGTGCATCAGGAAAAACAAACCGGATGTGATTTTAATGGATGTGCGTATGCCGAAAATGGATGGAGTTCAGTGCACAAAGCTCATTAAAGAAAGCTACCCTCAGATTAAGATTATTATACTGACTACATTTGATGATGATGAATATGTATACAATGCTTTAAAATACGGTGCCAGCGGATATTTACTCAAAGGAGTCTCCATGGAAGAACTGGCAAATGCAATTACAACTGTCTACAATGGCTGGGCGATGATTAATCCGGATATCGCCACAAAAGTTTTGAGACTATTTTCTCAAATGGCAAAAGCGGATTATTCCATTACCGTAAAAGAAAAGAACATGGAAGAGCTGACAAAGACCGAATGGAAGATCATTGCACAGGTGGAAAAAGGAGCAAGCAACCGTGAGATCGCCAGAACCTTAAACCTATCAGAAGGAACCGTACGAAATTATTTAAGCACCATTTTAAATAAACTGAATTTAAGAGATCGGACTCAGCTTGCAATCTGGGCGGTACAGACCAATGTCAGGAATAAGGTGGAAGGACGGATTGAAGAAACAGAGGGCGTCTTATGAAAAAAAGAAAACTCATTCTTATGGGAATGATACTTTTTATTGTGCTATCAGCCGGCTGTTTTTTTTATCGTAACAGCCACCGTCAGATTATACTGGAATTCGGAATGTTTACCGGCAGCAATTGGGACGTGGCCAGTGCCAACAGCTTTAAAATAATCGATCGGGCGATTGCTGATTTTGAAAAAGTGCATCCAAATGTAAAGATTCACTATTACAGCGGAATTGCAAAAGAGGATTATTCTGAGTGGTGCGCAAGGAAGCTTCTGGAAGGAAAGACACCCGATGTATTCATGGTACTGGATACAGACTTTGACAAATTTACGTCTCTCGGAGTTATGAAAAACTTAGATGATTTAATCTCCTCAGACAACAGTTTTCACAAAGAGGACTTTTTTGTAACCGCTTTGGATACCGGGCGCAACGGAGAGCATCAGTATGCACTCCCTTATGAAGTAGTTCCAACCCTGATGTTTGTAAATAAGTCCCTTCTTGCAAAAGAGGGGATTGCGATGCCAAAAGAAGACTGGACCTGGGAAGATATGGATCAAATCTGCCAAACTGTCACAAAGGATACGGACCAGAATGGACTTTTAGATCAGTTCGGGACTTATAATTACAGCTGGCGGGATGCCCTTTATACCTGCGGCGGAAAACGGTACGGGGACGATCATTCTCAGATTTCCTTTACGGACAGCCGTGTTTTGAATGCAGTCAAGTACATCAAACGACTGAGTGACATCAACCAGGGACAGAGTGTGACACAGGAAGATTTCAATGCGGGAAGAGTGGCGTTTATGCCACTTACCTTTGCAGAGTACCGTACCTATAAAACCTATCCGTACCGGATTAAAAAATACACCAAATTTCAGTGGGACTGCATTACATTCCCGGCAGATCAGGAAGGTGGAAATATATCCAAGGTAGATGCCCTGTTAATCGGGATCGGCAGCAGGACCAGACATGAAACGCTTGCATGGGAGTTTTTAAAACAGCTGACCGATACGAGAGAAATGCAGATGGATGTTTACCGGTATTCCCAGGGAGTACCGGCGCTGAGGGCAGTCGCCTCTTCCCAGGAAGGTGTGGATTGTCTTCAGGAGGATATGGATGAAGGGGAGCAGGTTATCAGCAGTACACTTTTGTGTCACGTCATTGAAAATGGAATCATCGAACCTAAATTACTACAGTATCAGCAGGTCATGAATCTGGCAGATGGAGAGGTGTCCAAAATCCTGCAGGAAAACAAAAATGTGGACAGCAGTATGAAGATCTTTCAGCGGACAGTGAGTAAATATTTGCAGCAGCAGAAATAAAAAATGGTAGATGAGAATGCTTTACTATGCGGTGAACTGTGGCCCAAAACGGGAATTGAGTCTTTTAATAAAGAGCTGGAGCTGGCAGGGATTGACCGGGTGATAGAGGAGAAGCAAAGGCAGTTAAATGAATTCATAAAAAAATATCAATAAATATAGTGTCTTTCGTCATGAATAGAGCTGTTGCAAACGTAAATAATTAATTTACCAGAGCAGCAGTTTTATTTTTATGAAAAAATGATTGACAAAAATAATGCACAGCTGTATTATTGTATTAAGTCATTAGTACAGTAATACAGTATGATGTAAGGAGGAATAAAGAATGTCATGGGAACTTAAGAATGACCGCCCTATTTATATTCAATTAATCGAGCAGATTCATTTTCGGATTATATCCGGAGAATACGAATCCGGTTCCAAGCTTCCTAGTGTCAGGGATTTAGCTGCGGAAGCATCCGTTAATCCCAATACGATGCAAAAAGCACTTTCGGAACTGGAACACAGCGGTTTGCTGGTTACCAATCGTACCAGTGGGCGTCTTATTACGGAGGATCAATCAATGATACAAAAAATGAAACTGGATTTGGCGAAAGAGCAACTAGAGAACTTTTTGAAACAATTAAAAAAACTGGGTTTTAGTGACGAAGAGGTAAAAACATTTATCCTCGAATCTGTCCAGTAAATCATAATTCATATATGGGAGGTAAAAAGTATGAATCCATTACTTGAATGCAGTGCGTTAAGCAAACGCTACGGCAATGTAACTGCATTATCTGATATTAATCTGACATTAGAGAGAGGTAAAATCGTAGGTCTCCTTGGACCAAACGGAAGCGGAAAAACCACATTAATTAAGCTGATTAATGGATTGTTGGTTCCAACAAAAGGGCAGCTTTTAGTTAATGGAACAGCACCGGGTATAGAGACAAAAAAAGTTGTGTCCTATCTTCCGGATAAGACTTATTTAAATAACTGGATGAAGGTTAAAAATCTCATGGATTTTTTTGGAGATTTTTATAGCGATTTTGATAAAAACCGTGCCTATGACATGTTGGAAAAACTTCATATTAATCCCAATGATTCTTTAAAGACAATGTCCAAAGGGACGAAGGAAAAAGTACAGCTGATTCTTGTTATGAGCCGCAATGCAGACCTTTATGTACTAGATGAGCCAATCGGCGGTGTAGACCCTGCCTCCAGAGATTATATTCTGGATACCATTATCAGCAATTATAATGAAAATTCCACTGTCCTCATTTCTACCCACCTGATTGCAGATGTTGAAAATGTACTGGACGAAGTAATTTTCATTCAAAATGGCCGCATCAACCTTCAATCGTCAGTAGATGATATCCGTATGAAAGAAGGCAAATCCGTTGATGCATATTTCAGGGAGGTATATAAATGTTAGGAAGATTAATTAAACACGAACTAAGGGCAACTGCACGCTATTTTCTACCTCTGTTTTTAATTGCAATAGTGCTTACGCCAATTACCAGATTTACACTCTGGATCGGAAATTACCCTAAGATTTTGCAATTCATCCCAACTGTTATTGTTTTTATCTATGTAGCTTCCTTGATTATGGTTGCCAGTGCAAGTATCTTGCTGATCATATATCGTTTCTATAAGAGCATGGTAACTGACGAGGGTTATTTAATGCATACTCTTCCGGTTTCTACGGAAAGTCATATACTTTCCAAACTGACCGTGGCAAGTATATGGACCATC
>JAQSYE010000060.1 GCA_029256305.1 Lacrimispora sp.
GATTATGATATTTTAGGGAAAATCGGTGATGGGGAAGAATTTCTCCGCTCCCGTTTTAAGGGAAATGTACGGCTACGGCTGCATAAAGATATTGTGCGGATTGAAGTGGATCAGGATTCTTTTGACTGTGTTTTAAAAGACAGGGAAGCGGTGATTTCTTATTTAAAAGAACTTGGATTTGCCTATATTACTTTAGATCTGGAAGGGTTCCGGTCTGGAAGCATGGATGTGGGAATTGAATAAAATGCAATCGGGTAAGGAGTGCGCGGCTGAGTGGCCGCGCATTTTGCTTATTAATAGAATGTTTCCATTTCTTTGATTTTTTCATAAAGCATGTCATTTACAGGTACAAAAATACCGTGTTTAGCTGCGAGTCTGCGTACTGTGCCTGAAAACATCTCGACTTCCGATGGTCTGTGGGCGATACCATCCTGGCGCATGGATGGAACTCCATCAGGTGAAAGGGTTCTTAAAAGTTCTATGTAAGATTCCAAGTCGTCTTCAGTCAGGATAATTCCTTCTTTTTGTGCAAGCGGAATTACTTCTCTCATGGCTCCAATTAACGTATCGTAAATGGTGCCCGGAGTGAGAACTTGGGCATAATTGGCCTCATATGCCATACAGACCTGATTGATTCCAACATTTAACATAAATTTTCCCCAAAGACGTTTTAAAATATCGTTCTCGGTGCGATAGGCAATTTTGGCGGAATCAAAATACCTGGTTAAAGCATTCAGACGATTTTCCTGTCCCTTTATTCTTGCGCCAAGACGTAATTCTCCTGATCGGGTATAGGTTAAATCCGTACCAAACTTCATAGCATCCATTCCCTGGGCAATGGAATAGAGCACTTTTTCATCACCATAGCGTTTGCCTGCTATGGATTCACTGTCAATTCCGTTCATAACTGAAATTATGGTGGTATCAGGACCGACTGCGCAATCCATTAGTTCCAGTGCTGAATTCAAAGCGTTGTATTTGACTGCTAAAATAATTAAATCCGCAGGATCTGCATCTGCAGGAGCTTTTATGGGAAAAGACCAGGGAGTCCCATTAATTGTAAAAGTCGTTTTTTGATAGCGTTCGATTCGTTTCTGGTCAGCAAGGAAGCAGACGGAATCAGGTCCCAATGCAGAACTGATTTGGCTTGCGTACAGCATTCCAAGCGCGCCCATTCCTATGACGGTAGTCTTTTTGATTTCTTTGTTCACATTGCCCCTCCCTAAGTTTAAAATACTAAAATATAAGCTATTAAAATAATCTTATCATAGATGTAAAGTCTACACTCCTAATGGATGGATTTTCTCCATGATATTATCTGTGCAGGCTAGTTTCCCATCTACAGTTATTACAACGGCTCCCATATCTTTCACGTTGTTAACGCTACGGATAATTGATGCAGCATCTAATCCAAACAATTCAGTGGTATAGATATCGCAGTCCAGCGATCTGTCGGCAATAATCGTCAAAGAAGCAATATTGCTTTCCATAGGGTAACCTTTTTTGCTGTTAAAAATATGATGGTATTTACTGCCTTCCTTTTCAAGGACTCTTTCGTAGATTCCTGATGTTACAACGGACTGGTTTCTTATTTTAATCAGTGCTGCTGCATTTCCTCTCGGTAAAAATGGATTCTGGATGCCCACGTTCCAGTCACTGCCATCGGAGGGGGAGTCTCCAAAAACCAGCACATTGCCGCCCATATCTACCATAGCCGAGACAGCCCCGTGATCTTTAAAAAACTCCATGACTTTATCTGCAAAATAGCCCTTTGCAATGGCTCCCAGGTCTATCTCCATCCCCTTTTTTAGCAGATAGACGGTTTTGTTATCATCATCCAGTTGTATATTTTCAGGATTTAAAAGTTCCAGCACCTTTTCTATGGATTCTTTTTCTGGAATGCGTGCCTCGGCAAAACCGATTCTCCATAACTTTATTAACGGTCCGATTGCGATGTTTAAAAAAGAATTTTCATTCAGACTGTGCTTTTTTCCTGTTTTGATCAGTTCATATAGCTCCTCATCCACCCTTTGTGGAGCGATTGCCGCCATTTTTTTAATCATCCCAAGCTGGGAGTGATCACTATTGGCACTAAAAACTTCATTATAACGGATCAGCATTTCTTCCGCCTTATTTGCCAGTATTTCAGCTTCCTGGCTCTTTATATAGAGGGAAATTTTTGTTCCCATCAGATATATAATCTTTGTATACTCTGTCATTTCATTCTCCCGGATCGGAATTGTTCTGCCCATGAATCAGAAAGGCATTTATCAGGTCATTATCAATGTTGGATAGTTTTCTTTCGTTGTGGTATGCTATAAAGTAGTCTAGGCTCAGTTCGTCAATTGGTATCTGATAGATATTGTATTCCGACGGACATTCCTTCACATAGACGCTTTCGGGAATAAAAGTGATTCCTAAATTACCTGTGGCAAGCTTAAGTATGGTATTGATCTCAGTGCTCTCCATTATAATACAAGGTTCTACCTTATAAAGGTTTAATAATTGATCGATCTGTTTTCTGATGGCAGAACCTTTGGAGGTTAGCACCAGCTTTTGACATAAGATTTTACTGATATCGATGCTGCCTTCTGGAATTATAGCAGTATCTTCCTGATACAAATCACTGCAGTGGGGAATCACAGCCCGGTATCTGTGTCTGCCCCAGTTGACAGAGTTTAAGTTTGGTGAAATATTTCTTGAATTTTGCCCAATCCAAAAATCCAATTCATTGTTTTGAATCAGCTTTTCATTTTTTTCTGGCAAGTCTTCTAAAAGCTCGATTCGGCAGTCTGGATACTGGGTAAGAAAGCCCGGTAAAAAAAGAGGTAAAAGGTAGGTTCCAAGGCTGGGAAGGACCCCGATCTTAATGACCGTTTTATCGATATCTGATACATCGGATATTTCTCTAAGCAGTTTTGCATAGTTATTTTCTAATGAAGTCAGATATTGATAATAGATCTTTCCCTGTTCAGTTAACCGATATGGCAGCTTATTTCGGGTGATTAGTTCGCAGTTTAATTCATTCTCCACTCTTTTAATCACCTGTGTCAGATAAGGTTGAGAAATATAAAGGGATTTAGCAGCCTTGCCATAGTTACTATATTTTAAAATGGCATCAATATAATACAGAATATCCTGAGAAGAGATTTTCGACATTTTATTCCTTTCTTTGAAATATAATTTGCTTAACGTACATTTTTTTTGATTATAACAAATTTGTTATCAAACTTCAATAAATAACTATTAGATAATATAGGGACGATGTGTTAAAATTATATCAAACACATAATTACAACTGTGAAAGCTTAATGTATAGGAAGGAGATTACTATGAAATATTTAGCAATCGTAGGCACCAATTCAGATGTGTCAACTAATCGCATGCTGCTTCAATTTATGCAAAAACATTTTTCCAGTGAGGCAGAGATTGAACTATATGAAATTAAAGATTTACCAGCCTTTATGGAACCAGAGGATTCAGATGTTCCCAAAAAGGTAGAGGAGTTATCTCAGAAAATCTTAAATGCAGACGGAGTAATCATGGCAACTCCCGAGTATGATCATGCCATACCTGCAGTTTTAAAAAGTGCTCTTGAATGGATTAGTTACACAACTCAGGCACTTATGGATAAACCTGTTTTAATCGTAGGGGCATCTCATGGTACACTTGGTTCTTCTCGTGCACAGGCACATCTTAGACAGATCCTTGATTCTCCTGAGCTTGCAGCCAGAATTATGCCGAGCAGTGAGTTCTTGTTAGGAAAATCTCAGGGCGCATTTGACAGCGCGGGAAATCTTATCTATCTGGACAAGGTGTCTGAGCTTGATGAAATTTTCAGGGAATTTGTTCTGTTTACGGACATCACAACGAAACTTTTAGCAGAAAAGGCTCAGAATAAAAACGCAAAAAAATTTACTTGGCAAGAGTAGGAGGATATATCAATGAAATTTGTAGCAATTGTTGGAACGAATGCAAAAAAATCATATAATCGTAAACTTCTTCAGTTTATGAAAAAGCATTTTGAGTCAAAAGTAGACATTGAAGTACTTGATATTACAGATGTTCCCATGTTTAATCAATCAGATAATCAGTCCTACGGTGAAGTCATCCAGATGTTCAATGATAAGATTACAGCCAGTGACGGTGTTATTATGGCAACTCCTGAATATAATCATTCCATCCCATCTGGCCTTAAAAGCTTGATTGAATGGCTGAGTTTTGATCTTCATCCCCTTGCAGGCAAGCCAGTGATGATCGTTGGCGCATCTTTAGGAACACAGGGTTCCTCTCGTGCACAGCTGCATCTTCGCCAGATTTTAGATGCACCAGGAGTAGATGCCAATGTTATGCCAGGATATGAGTTTTTATTGGGAAGTGCAAGTAAGGCATTTGATGATGCCGGCAACCTCATGAATGAGGGAACCATCGATTTCCTGGAGATCTGTTTCCTGCGCTTTATGCGTTTTGCTAACATTGCAAATCAGCTCAATGAGGAAGAGGAGTTTACCTTTACACCAGGTGAATATGAAGTAAATGCAATTGGTCACAGCGGAAATCTTCCAATGAAGGTATCCTTTAGTGAAAAACGAATTGAAAGTATAGATATAGATACCAAGGGTGAAACCGAAGGAATCGCCGATGTAGTATTTGTTAGAATACCAGATAAAATCCTTGAAGGACAGACTTTAAATGTAGACGCCCTTTCTGGTGCATCTGAAACCAGCAACGGTGTCATCGATGGTGTTGCCAAAGCAGTGAAGCTTGCCGGTGTCAACCCTGATATTCTTAAGAGACGTCCAAAACCTGCCAGCAGCCGAAACAGACAAGACGAAGAGTATACTTGTGATGTGGTCATTGTTGGTGGAGGCGGTGCCGGACTTAGTGCGGCTGCTACTGCACTGCAGAATGGATCCAGCGCAATTGTACTTGAGAAATATCCAGCAGTAGGTGGTAATACCATACGTTCCGGTGGTCCTGTCAATGCGGCAGATCCTGAGTGGCAGAGAGAGTTTGATGAAAATCCAGGAGAAAGACATACGATTGAGTCATTGCTGGATACCGATGAGAGCCAGATCCATCCAGAATATTTAGATGATTTCCGTGCACTAAAGGAAGAGTTTTCCGATTACCAGAAAAAGTTTGGCACTGGGAAAGGTCACTTATTTGATTCACCTCTTCTTCACAGAATGCAGACCTATTTTGGTGGAAAGCGGACGGACTTAAACGGCAATACTATCTACGGACAGTATGACCTGGTAAAAATCCTGACTGACAGAGCCTTAGAAAGTGTAAAATGGCTGGAAGAGATCGGCGTTGAGTATGATAAAAGCGTCGTATTTGCTCCGGTTGGTGCTCTTTGGCGCCGTGGTCATAAACCAGTTAAAAGCTATGGTACTGCATTTATCCTTTCCCTTACAAAATATGTGGAGGAGCATGCAGGAAAGATTATTACGGACAGCCCCGTAAAGGAATTTATCATCGAAGATGGTCAGATAGCAGGCGTGATAGCAACTGGTGTCAATGGCCAGAAGATAACAGTTCGTGCAAAAGCAGTTGTACTTGCAAGCGGTGGTTTTGGTGCAAATACAAAGATGTTAAAGGAATATAACACTTATTGGAGTAATATCGATGACGATATAAGAACCACCAATTCCTTCGCCATGACAGGTGATGGAATCCAGCTTGGTAAATCAGTAGGAGCAGCACTGACTGGAATGGGATTCACTCAGATGATGCCAGTTGCCGACCCGGATACGGGAGAACTGTTCAGCGGAGTCCAGGTACCACCGGAAAACTTCGTAATCGTTAATAAAGAAGGCAAACGTTTTGTGAATGAATTCTCCGGACGTGATGTCTTAACAAAGGCAGCCATTGATCAGGGTAGTTTATTCTATTTGATCGCTGATGATGAAATAAAGAAAACTGCAGCCAATACAAGTCAGGAAAAGCTTGACCGTCAGGTAGAAGCCGGCACCTTATTCAGAGCCGATACTATAGAAGAGCTGGCAGTAAAAGTCGGTATGGATCCGAATGTCCTTAAGGAAACCGTCGATAAATATAATTCCTATGTAGATGCGGGCTTTGATCCTGAGTTCCATAAAGATACATTTAGCTTAAAAGTGGAGAAAGCTCCGTTCTATGCGACTCCAAGAAAGCCAGCTGTTCATCATACCATGGGCGGTCTTAGAATAGACACGAGCACCCGTGTATTAGATGAAAACGGCCAGCCGATTAAGCATCTTTATGCAGCCGGAGAAGTTGCAGGAGGTATTCATGCAGGGAACCGTCTTGGCGGCAACGCATTAACCGATATTTTTACCTTTGGACGAATTGCCGGTAAGACAGCTATTGATGAAATGGAATAATTAGAGGCGCATAGACGCAGAGCCGATGACACGCATAAGGAAATATGCGGTTATCGGCTCTTTCTTTTTTACAACAATCATACCTTGATTCATAGAGGGGGATTGACATGATTTGTAAACAGCTATAGAATGCCGTAATCTTATAGTCTGCTTGCATCCACTAAGTTATAAAAAATTTAATATAATTAGTTACTAAAAAAAGATATTATTATTGAAAATAAACAAAAAGTAACAAATTTCATTCAATCGCTATATTATTTCTTATTTGTGCCGATACAAATAAAAGTAAAAATTGATTTAAGATATAAATATAGAAAAATGGAGAGAAAAAGTATGAAAAGCAAATGGAATGTTGAGGTAAACGGAATGAATCATGAGATTGCATTCAAACCGGGAGCTTTTAAAGCAAAGGTAGTAGTGGACGGTGTTTCAACTCCGATCAAGAACAACAGCTTATTTATTCGTCTGTTTGATGTTCCCATTAATCTTGATGGAACCATAATCCATCTTACAGCAATAGGCAGAAAAGTGGACCTGGCTGTGGATAGGGTTTATTTAAACTCAAAGAAACCTTACGTTCCTTTCGAAAATATACCGAAGTGGACTTATATTTTGTCTGCGATTCTGTCATTAGGAGGCTGGGCATTTTGCGGATTAATCGGGCTGTGCCTTGGTCTGTTGTCAAGCACCCTTATTATCAGCAGATCCATTACACCACAAAAAAAGAATCTGACTGTTTTTTCCATCTGTGTTACAGGTGTCTGTTTATTGCTTGACCTAATAATTTTATTTGGTGTTGCTATGATGACGATGTAAAAAGGTGCGCCCGGTCTTCCGGACGCTTTTTTTCTTAATTTGGAAAACAGGCAGCGTGCTCTGTTTCATAATATTCTGTGAGAATGTCCAGAAATGCTTTGGCATACTTGGGAAGATATCGGTTTTTCTGATAGGCAGCAATCAGCGTATTATCGTTTCTGGTCTTTCCCACAGAAAGACAGACAGAGGAGGAAGGCTCTCTGTTTCTTAAATAGTGATAATAACTTTCAGGTGCGAATGCGGCGCCCAGGCCCTCCATGGCCAGACGGATGGACATCTCACTGTTGCGGGTATGGAGAAGAATTCTTGGCTCCATTTCATATTCTTCAAAGAGTCCTAATGCGATTCCCCCCGTGTTCTGATCGGGATAAAGAAGAATAAAGGATTCCTCAGACAGAAGGCTTATATCAATCCATGGATATTGAAAGCCTTCTTTTTTTATTGCTTTTTTTAACACAGGATTATCTTCGGATAACACAAGAACCATTTCTTCTTTTCCGATAATCTGATAATCTAAGTCAGTTGGAAATTCATGTACATTATAAAAGGTTAAGTCAACCGTGTGATCAGTTAAGGTGTGTTCCGCCACAAAATTGACTTCCTCCATCATATTGACGGTGACGTGAGGATAGAGCCTGTGGAATTTCATCAGTGTCGGGCCGATCAGACTGTTCCCAAGCATGATGGGGAGGGCGATGTTTAGGCGGCCGTGGTTATGGTGCATAATATCATCAAATTCAATATTCCATTCCATTCCGTACTCCACAATTTTTTCCGCATAATGAATGTAACGCTCTCCGATATAAGTAGGAAAATAACCGCTTCCAACCCGGTCGAATAAACGGGTTCCAAGCTGCTGTTCTAAATTCTTTAAATATTTGCTTAAGGATGGCTGAGAAATAAAAAGCGTTTCCGCAGCTTTGCTGATGCTTTTATTTCTGGAAATGGCAAGAATGTAACGGGCTTCTTTTAAATCCATGGCTGATCTCTCCTTTTTATCCGTTGAATATAGCTTTACTGCATAGAAAATATAGATTATATGTATTTGACGTACAGTATATCATAAATTATAATAAATGTATAGATATAAATTAACTGTACTTATAAGTAGTTATAAGAAACAGCCACATTTGAAGTGAAGAAAGCATGGAGAGGTTAAAATGAAGAAACGCAGTGCATTTGTAATGATAATTCCCGGACTGGTGATTCTGGCAGTATGTCTGTTCCTTCCGCTTTTGAGAGTATTAATTCCCTCCCTTCATACAGGAGAGTATCCCTTAAGCGCATATGTGACATTTTTCCAGGATGAATATTATCGGAAGATCTTTGTAAGGACTGTAAAGGTCGCATGCTTAACTACCGGGTTTTGCATGGTGCTTGGAGTTCCTACCGCATATTTTATAAGCCGGTGCAGTAAAAAATGGAGGGGAATACTGCTTTCTGTTTCCATTTTCCCCATGATGACCAATTCTGTAATCCGAAGCTTTGCGTGGATTAATATTTTAGGAAGCAACGGGCTGATCAACCGGCTGCTGATCACGGCAGGGATTGTGGAAAAACCGCTTAAGCTGCTTTATACAGACTTTGCCATCATTATCGGTTCGGTTTATTTATTTCTTCCCCTTATGATCGTGACTGTGGCAGGTGTCATGGAAAATATCGGTGATGATATGATGGAGGCGGCGTTAAGCCTTGGAGCAGACCGGATCCGTGCTTTTATGAAGGTGATTTTCCCCATGAGTCTACCAGGTATCATTGTGGGAGGAATATTAGTATTTACAGGAACCTTAACTGCTTATACCACTCCCCAGTTGCTGGGAGGAAATAAAAACATGGTTCTTTCCACCTTTATTTACCAGAGAGCCATGACTGTGGGGGACTGGGATGGAGCAGCCGTTATTTCCCTGATTATGATTGTTGTAACGCTTGCTGTAATCAAAGGATTCAATTCTCTGGCAGCGAGACTGGACAAAAGAGGAGGAGACCATGCGTAAAAATAAAATGCTGACTGTTTTTGCAGTTTTCGTATTTGGCTTTTTAATTTTGCCCCTGATTATCATTACGATTACCGCTTTTGGTAAAGGCAGTGCCATAACCTTTCCCATTGAGTCCTTTTCTGTTAAATGGTTTGTAAAGGTATTTACCATAAAATCCTTTCGAATCTCATTTTTAACCAGTCTTGAGATTGCCATGCTGGCTACGGTCATTGCCTTATTGGTGGGAATACCGGCAGCCTATGCTTTGGCCAGATCCGGATTAAAAGGCAAAGGTCTGATCAAATCGGTATTTCTTTCTCCAACCATCGTGCCGGGGATCGTAATCGGTTTTGTACTTTATCAGTTCCTGGTTTTGTCTTTGAGAGTACCTGTATTTATAGGATTATTAGCCGGCCATTTTATGGTGACCCTGCCTTATGTGATCCGGGTGGTGGGTTCCAGCCTTGAGCAGTTTGATTTTTCCACAGAGGAAGCAGCATGGAGTTTAGGCTGCGGAAAGATCCGTGCATTTTTCAAGGTTGTGCTTCCCAATATTACCTCAGGAATCTCTGCTGCATTTATGCTGGCATTTATCAATTCCTTTAATAACATACCGGTATCCATGTTTCTTTCCGGACCGGGAGTATCCACCTTTCCAGCGAATTTGATGAATTATATTGAATATAATTATGACCCTACGGTGTCGGCAGTATCCGTATTGTTGATGGCGGTTACAGTTCTTATGATGGTAATTGTTGATAAAACACTGGGAATAGCCGCCCTGGCGAAATAGGAGGAATGTGATATGGCGTATATGACACTAAAGGATATTGATGTCCGTTATGATAAGAAGAAACAGGTATTAAAAGGATTAGATCTGGAAGTAAAGGAAGGGGAACTGGTGTCTTTATTAGGTCCCAGCGGATGCGGAAAAACCACCACTCTTCGAGTCGTGGCCGGATTTATAGAACCTGAGAGCGGAGTATTTTCCCTTGACGGGGAAGACTTAACAAAGGTTCCGGTTCATAAAAGAAACTTTGGCATTGTGTTCCAGAGCTATGCACTGTTTCCCCACTTAAGTGTTTATGATAACGTTGCATTTGGTTTGAAAATGAGAAAACTGGATAAAGGGCAGATTGAGCAGAAGGTTAAGAATATTTTAGAGATCTGCGGCCTTTCAGAGTTTGAAAAGCGTTTTCCTCAGCAGATGTCAGGCGGACAGCGACAGAGGGTTGCTCTTGCCAGAGCACTTGTAATCGAACCAAAACTTCTGCTGCTTGATGAGCCTCTTAGCAATTTAGATGCCAAACTTCGGATCAACATGCGAATGGAGATCAAGCGCATTCAGAAAAAGCTTGGAATTACTACTTTATTTGTCACTCATGACCAGGAAGAATGTTTCTCTATTTCGGATAAGGTGGCGGTTATGAATCAGGGAGTCATTGAACAGTTTGATACTCCGGAGAACATTTATCAGAGACCGAAAACAGAATTTGTCGCCAGATTTATTGGCTTTGAAAATTTCCTTTCTTTAAAAAAGGAGGGAAATGTATATAAAACAGAAGCCGGTGCAGTATTTACAGTAGAGACTGTGAAAGACGGAGATTTCGTGGCAGGCACAATCCGGCCGGAGGATATCAGGATTGCAGGAGAGAAGGAAGATCATAATGTTCTTTCCGGAACCGTAGGTGTACGGACATTCTTAGGAAAAAGCTATCAGTATGAAGTGCTGACAGCGGAAGGCAAATTTCTGGTAAGCAGACCTGCAGAAGAGGTTTATGAGGAAGGCAGTACGATCCGTCTGTATCTTCCTGAGTCAAAGCTTATTCTTGTAAATAAGTAACAACGGCTGTAAAAGCCGGCAAATGATAAAGAGAGAGGATTATAATTATGAAAAAAGTACTGGCATTATCTTTATGTGCAGCCATCGCGCTGTCAGGCTGCGGCACTGCTAAGAGCGCAGGAGACACCACTACCGCAGAAAAAAGCACTACTACAGAAACGAGCTCCACCGCAGAGAAGACCACAGCTGGCGGAGACAAGAAACTGGTATTATCTACTTATGGATTAAGCGAAGATATTTCTGCAGAAGAAGTATACAAACCATTTGAAGATCAGTTTGGCTGTAAAATTGTAACAGAGACAGGAAGCACCAACGAACGTTACACAAAGCTGTCTGCAGATTCCCAGAGTTCGATCGACGTAATTGAATTATCCCAGGCAATGACTGCTAAAGGAATCGAAACGGGATTATTTGAGACAATAGATTTATCTAAGATTGAAAACAGCAAGAACTTAATCGGAGCAGCAAAAACCATGGCAGATTCCGGACAGGGCGTTGCCTATACCATTAACAGCATTGGCATTATGTATGATCCAAAAGCGGTTGGATTTGAAATCAAAAGCTTTGATGATCTTTGGAAAGCAGAATTAGAAGGAAGCGTAGCGATTCCGGACATCACAACTACCTTTGGTCCTGCTATGGTTTACATGGCAAGCAATCATGCAGGCGTTGATGTAACCACAGACAAGGGAGAGGCTGCTTTTAAGGCTTTGGAAGAATTAAAGCCAAACCTGGTTAAGACCTATGCAAAATCTTCTGATTTAATTAATATGTTTACCTCTGGTGAGATCAAGGCAGCGATTGTGGGAGATTTCGGTGTCCCAACTATCAAAGAAGCCAATCCGGATTTAGTGTATGTAACTCCTGATGTAACCTATGCAAACTTTAATACAATCAGCATTACCAAAAACTGCAAGGACAAAGAGCTGGCTTATGCCTATATCAACTACCGCTTAAGCAAGGAACTTCAGGATAAGACAAGTAAGGCGTTAAATGAAGCTCCAACCAACAATCAGGTAGAAGTTGCAGAAGAAAATGCAAAAAATATGACATACGGAAAAACTGCAGAAAATGCAAAGGTTCTTGATTATTCCTTTGTTAATCCTCTTTTAAGTGACTGGATTGACCAGTGGAACCGTATTATTAACAGCTAAGGAAAGAGAATATGAAGGTTGACTTACTTGTTCAGAATGGATTAGTCTACCGGACATACAGGCAGTGTTTTGAAAAAGCGGACATTGCAGTAGTAGGGGAAAAGTTTTACGACATTTCCCCTGCTTCCTGTTATGAGGCGGATTATGTGGTAGATGCAAAGGGAAAATATATCATACCGGGACTGATTGATATCCATATGCATATGGAAAGTTCCATGATCGGACCGGAGGAATTTTCCCCGGCAGTTCTTCCCTGGGGTGTCACAACGGTAGTTGCAGATCCACACGAAATTGCCAATGTATTTGGAATTGCAGGAATAAACCGGTTTATGGAAGAAAAAACAGATCTGGATATTTATTATGCCATTCCTTCCAGTGTACCGGCAGCCGGTGAGGATTATGAGACATCGGGTGGTGTGATGGGAGAGGAAGAGGTCCTTAAACTTCTGGAAGACGGCAGGGTGATCTGTTTGGGAGAGGTAATGAATCACCGGGATCTAATTTCACCGGAGGATACAAAAATAAAGCGGATGATAGAACTCTGCCAGACAGCCAGCCGGGAGATAAAGATTGAGGGTCACTGCCCATCTCTTACGGGAAGGGATCTGGCAGCTTTTATCAGAGCAGGAGTGGATGCGGATCATACCCAGCAGACTCCGGAGTCTGTTTTGGAAAAAACGGACATGGGTATGTTTCTGGAACTTCAGGAAAAATCCCTGACTCATGATGTTGTGACGACAGTCGTATCTCATGGGCTTTATGAGAATGTGGCACTTGTTACAGACGATGTTATGCCGGATCATCTGGTAACCGGACATTTAAACCGGATTCTTCGCCTGGCTGTGGAACAGGGTATGCCTGCAGAAAAGGCTATTTATTGCGGAACCCTTACTCCAGCCAGAAGAATGGGACTAAATGACAGAGGGATAATAGCACCTGGAAAGCAGGCTGATTTTGTCATCTTAGAAGATCTGGTTCATTTCAATCCTCTTGCAGTTTATAAAAGCGGAAAACTGTATGAAGCTCCATCAAAGGAAGAAAAAACAAAATATCCAGACGAGTTTTACCAGTCTGTGAAATGCCGTCTTGCCCTGGAATCAGACTTTAAACTGAACCACTGTAAAATCAGAGAGGGAGAGGCTGTTGTTTCAGTCATGCAGGTCCAGGAATCCGGTACAAGAATCCGTCAGGTAAAACGTCAGATCCTTGTGAAAGATCACTGCCTTTGCTGGCAGGAAGCAGGGTTGAATCTCGCAGTTGTATATGAAAGATATGGTAAAAATGGAAATGTTTCCTACGGTCTGGTTGAAAATGGATTAAAACTTCCTGGCGCTGTAGCTACCACATGGAGTCATGACAGCCACAATCTTCTGGTGATTGGAACTTCACCAAAGGATATGCTTCTGGCACAGAACCGGGTGGTTCACATGCAGGGAGGCTACGTAACAGCCAGAGAGGGGGAAGTAACTGCTTCTGTAAGCCTTCCGGTAGGGGGGATTCTCTCTGATGAGGGACTTTATAAGCTTTCCAAAAGCCTGGGTGAAGTCCGCCGGGAGATTGAAGATATGGGCTATAAAAACAGCAATGTGATCATGTCCATTTCTACCTTAACTCTGTTGGTTTCTCCGGAGCTAAAACTCAGTGATAAGGGTTTGTTTAATACGAATGACAGACAGGGAATTCCCCTGGTGGAAAAATACGAGTGTGAAAAAGGAAAAGGTTGATCAGTGTGAGAACGGTAATCGTGAATGCTATAGTAGTGACCATGAATCAAAAAGGGGAAATCTACAATCCTGGCTTTGTGGTGTTTGAAAATGATATAATCACAATGGCGGGAGAAATGAAGGATCTAAAAGAAGAGGCCGATCTTTTGGATGCGAAACTGGTTGATGCCAGAAACAAAATTTTAATGCCAGGTATGATAAATCTTCATACCCACATGGGCATGATTCCGTTTCGAGGTCTTGGAGATGATTGTAAGGATCGCCTTCGGATATTTCTTATTCCCATGGAGCAAAAATCCATGGATGAAGAACTGGTATACCTCTCTACCCGCTATGCAGCAGGGGAAATGCTCCTTGCTGGAGTTACAACGGTTATGGACATGTATTATTATGAAGAAGAGGCTGCAAAAGCCATGGATGAAATGGGAGTGCGGGCAATTGCCGGCCAGACGGTTATGGATGAAGGTGCCTGCGATTTTAAGGATCCAAAAGAGGCGATCATTTACGGAGAAAACCTGATTAAGAAATATAAAAACCACCCAAGAATTACCGCCTGCATTGCACCACACGGCACCACCACCTGTTCGGAGGAAGTGTTAAGAGAGGTATACAGAATTGATTCTTCTTACAACGTTCCATTCACCCTTCATACAGCGGAAATGGACTATGAGATGGAATATTTTGAAAAAGAGAAAAATATGACTCCAGTTGGCTATTTAAACAGCATCGGAGTTCTTGGAAAAGAAACACTGGCTGCACATTGTATTCATCTGACAGAAGAAGATTTGGATCTATTAAGCGAACAGCAGGCGGCAGTTGCCCACTGTATCGGGTCCAATACCAAAGCTGCCAAAGGAGTGGCTCCTGTGAGCGGTATGAATCAGAGAGGGATTGCGGTTGGACTTGGCACAGATGGTCCAGCAAGCGGCAACACCTTAGATATACTGACCCAGATGAAGCTATGTGCTGATTTTCATAAAAATGAAACAAAAGACAGAAGTGCATTTCCTGCAAAAAACATTGTTGAGATGGCCACCATTAAGGGGGCAAAGGCCCTGGGCCTTGATGGCATAACCGGTTCTCTGGAGCCGGGAAAACAGGCTGATCTGATATTAATAGAGACTGATTCTGCCAATATGTTTCCTGTATATGATCCCTATTCCGCACTTGTTTACAGTGCCAATCCATCCAATGTAGAGGCAGTTTATGTAGCCGGAGAATGTCTGGTGGAAGGAAAACGATTGAAAAAAAGCAATATGAGCGAAATACGAAAAGCCCTTCTAAATAAAATGAAACAAACCGATTTTGGAAAATATATGGAGCATAATAAGGATTTGGATCTGTAAATATGAAGCATCTGGTATTAGATGACAGGATCCGGCAACAATATAAAAAGCAGATATAAGTGTTTGACAACTATTTACCCCTGTGGTAAACTATATCAGTATTAATATGCGCCAGTACCCGGTATTTCGGACACTCCAGCCATTGCTTGGTACAAGGTGAGAAACTTAAATTTAAGGAGGAAATCAACATGATTTCAAAGGAAAAGAAAGCAGCTATTATTACTGAATTCGGCAGAAAGCCTGGCGATACAGGTTCACCAGAAGTTCAGATCGCAATTCTGACAGAGAGAATCACAGAATTAACAGATCATCTTAAGCAGAATCCAAAGGATCATCATTCCAGAAGAGGTCTTCTGATGATGGTTGGACAGAGAAGAGGCCTTCTTGATTACTTAAAGAAAACCGATCTTAACGAATATCGTACTTTAATTGAGAAGTTAGGAATCAGAAAATAATAACCATTTAGGGTGGAGAACTTCTCCACCCTATCTGTCTATTATGAAAAGGATGTTAAAAGTAGAAGTATCCCCCGAGACCGCTGATGTACGCGTAAAAATAAGGTTTAAGATACTGCTTTAAGAGCATTTTCAGACCTTGTAAAACCGTAGTTTATTTACGCGCAGATCAGTAGTTTCGGCATCTTCTACTGTTAATATAAATTTATATTTAAGGAGATACCAGTATGTATAAGAGTTTCAGTATGGAGCTTGCAGGCAGAACTCTCACTGTAGAAGTGGACAGAGTGGCAAAGCAGGCAAATGGTGCGGTATTGATGCACTATGGAGATACCGTTGTATTAGCAACAGCAACTGCATCCGATAAACCAAGAGACGGAATTGATTTCTTCCCTCTGAGTGTAGAATACGAAGAAAAATTATATTCAGTAGGTAAGATTCCAGGAGGCTTTAACAAGAGAGAGGGAAAAGCATCTGAGAATTCAGTTTTAACCTCACGTGTCATTGACCGTCCTATGAGACCTCTGTTTCCAAAGGATTACCGCAATGATGTAACCTTGGATAATATCGTAATGTCAGTTGATCAGGACTGCAGTCCTGAATTAGCTGCAATGATAGGTTCCGCCATTGCAACCAGCATCTCTGATATTCCATTTGACGGACCATGTTCTTCCACTCAGATCGGTCTTGTTGACGGAGAATTAGTGGTCAATCCGACTCAGGTACAGAGACAGACTTCTGACATGGCTCTTACGGTTGCGTCTACCAGAGAGAAAGTAATCATGATTGAAGCCGGAGCCAACGAGGTTCCTGAAGATATTATGATTCAGGCAATTTTTAAAGCACATGAGGTAAACCAGGAGATTATAAAGTTTATCGATACCATTGTTGCAGAGTGCGGAAAATCAAAGCATGAATATACCAGCTGTGCAGTACCGGAAGAATTATTTGCAGCGATCAAAGAGATTGTAACTCCAGAAGAGATGGAAGTTGCTGTTTTTACTGATGAGAAGCAGGTAAGAGAAGGAAACATCCGTAAGATCACCCAGAAGCTGGAAGAGGCTTTTGCTGAAAAGGAAGAATGGCTGGCAGTACTTGGAGAGGCTATTTACCAGTATCAGAAGAAGACTGTCCGCAAGATGATTTTAAAGGATCAGAAGCGTCCAGACGGCCGTGCTATGAACCAGATTCGTCATTTAGCAGCAGAGATCGATATGCTCCCAAGAGTTCACGGTTCTGCTATGTTCACCCGCGGACAGACACAGATTTTAAATATCTGTACTCTGGCACCTTTATCTGAAAGCCAGAGACTGGATGGAATCGATGATATGGAAACCTCCAAGAGATATATGCACCACTACAATTTCCCGTCCTTCTCTGTAGGTGAGACAAGACCTTCCAGAGGACCAGGACGTCGTGAGATCGGTCATGGTGCGCTGGCAGAAAGAGCCCTTGTTCCGGTTCTTCC
>JAQSYE010000061.1 GCA_029256305.1 Lacrimispora sp.
AATCCCTGCAGATCCTCATGACCAGACGGTAGATATGATTATTATTCCTTAAAAGAAAGGCAGGTTCCTTATGACGATAACTGAGATTGGTAAAAAGGCAAGTGAAGTAACAGGAATTATTGGAATCATTGGTTCGGCTAAAAAGGATGAAGGACTGAAATCAGCAGCAGCAGCTTTGTTGGAGGGAGAGGCGGAGATTCTCTCTGCCAATCAGGATGATGTAATCAAGGCAACGGCAGCAGGAATGAGCCAGGGACTCATAGACAGGCTGGAACTGACCCCGAAGCGGATCGAGGAGATGGCACAGGGACTTATAGCAGTAGCTGCTTTAGAGGATCCTGTGGGCGAAGTGCTTTCCATGAAGATGCGGCCTAACGGTCTTACCATTGGTCAGAAAAGAGTTCCTCTTGGCGTTGTTGGAATTATATATGAGGCAAGACCAAATGTAACAGCCGATGCCTTCGGACTTTGTTTTAAATCTGGTAATGCAGTGATTTTAAAAGGCGGAAGCGATGCTCTGGAATCCAATAAGGCCATTGTAAAATGGTTAAGAACCGGACTTTCCCGTGCAGGACTGCCAGAAGATGTTCTTCAGCTTATTACTGATACGGACCGAGAAAAGACAAAGGAATTCATGCGCCTTCGTGAATATGTGGATGTACTGATTCCAAGAGGCGGAGCCGGACTGATAAAGAGCGTCGTTGATAACAGTACCATACCTGTGATTGAGACTGGTACGGGTAACTGTCATATCTTTGTAGACGAGTCGGCAGACTTTGACATGGCACTGGATATCATCTTTAATGCAAAAACCCAGAGAATCGGGGTTTGTAATGCCTGTGAATCTCTTTTAATACACAGAGCGGTTGCGGCCAGGTTCCTGCCGCTTTTAAACCAGCGTCTTTCAACTAAATCAGTGGAGATAAGGGCAGATAAGGAAGCGTGTGAAATCATAAAAGGCTTTGTACCCGCTAAGGAAGAAGACTGGGGTATGGAGTATTTGGATTATATTGTTTCTTTAAAGCTTGTTGATTCTGTAGAGGAAGCCATCTCTCACATTAACCGTTATAATACCAAACATTCGGAAGCCATCATTACGTCTGATTATAATAATGCCCAAAAATTTTTAAATGAGATTGATGCAGCGGCTGTTTATGTGAATGCCTCCACGCGGTTTACCGATGGATATGAGTTTGGATTTGGGGCTGAGATTGGAATCAGCACGCAGAAGCTTCATGCCAGAGGTCCTATGGGATTAAAGGAACTTACTACGACCAAATATATTATTTATGGAAATGGACAGATTCGTCCATAATATCATTCATCGTCAATGTTTGACAATTGCATTGCTGTATGATAAAATACCGACAGAAGAAATGGAAGGGGTGAGAGGATGAAGAAATAATTCTTGTAAAGTAACTGCATGATGAAATCAGGATATTTTTATATCTTTTTTTATTATGCCTGTTTTTGCAAGAATATTACTTCATTCTCAAGCCTTTTTTTGTGTCAAAAAATAGACACCATCGAAAAAGAGAACGGCTGCGCCAGTTCTTTTTAACCGATTCGGCTGTGAGAAGCATGATTCTTGCAGCCGTTTTTTATGCAGAAATTCACGTTCTGCAATATTTGGAGGTATGTCTATGTCATTGATTCAGGTTACAGATCTTTCATTCACGTATGAAGGAAGCAGTGATCCGGTATTTGAACACGCTACGTTTCAGTTGGATACAGACTGGAAGCTTGGTTTTACAGGAAGAAACGGGCGGGGGAAGACTACATTTTTAAATCTTCTTATGAACCGGATGGAGTATACAGGAAGTATTGTATCCAGCGTAACATTTGATTACTTTCCGTATGAAGTAGAGGACCATGAAGCTCAGACGCTTGATATTGTCAATTCGATTCTTGGTGACTGCCCATACTGGGAATTAAAAAGAGAGCTGACAAAGCTGCAGGTATCAGAAGATCTGCTTTACCGGCCCTTTGGTACGCTGTCAAACGGAGAACAGACAAAGGTCTTACTGGCCGCGTTGTTTTTGCGTGAGGGCAATTTTCTGCTTATTGATGAACCCACCAATCATTTGGACAGAGAAGGCAGAGAATTGGTCAGTCAGTATTTAAAAAGCAAAAAAGGCTTTATTCTGGTATCCCATGACCGTAAATTTTTAGATGATTCGGTGGACCATATTTTATCCATTAACCGTACTGATATTGAAGTTCAAAAAGGTAACTTCTCCGTGTGGTATGAGAACCGGCAGAGAAAGGACCAATATGAACAATCGGAAAATGATCGTTTAAAAAAGGATATCCGTCATCTGGAAGCAGCCGCCAGACAATCCGGAGATTGGGCGGATAAAGTGGAATCCACAAAGATAGGCAAAAAGTCCGTGATTTATGAAAAGTCCATTGATACAAGGGCTTATGTGGGAGAAAAATCAAGGCGAATGCAGATGCGTAGAAAAAATTTGGAGCGCAGGCAGAATCAGGCAATTGAAGACAAAAGAGGATTGTTAAAGAATATTGAGGAAGCAGAAGATCTAAAGCTGTATCCACTGAAGCACCATTCCGGCAGACTTCTTGTTTTAAAAGATGTTGTACCATCTTACGAGGGGCCGGTGTGTGAACCAGTCTGCTTAAGCCTTGAACAGGGACAGCGGATGTCCCTGCAGGGAAAGAACGGAAGCGGAAAAACAACAATTCTTAGATTGATCTTAGGCGATAAAGCCCGGGAAAGGTCCATTGCTTACCAGGGAACCATTGAAGCGGCTAGCGGATTAAAGATCTCCTACGTTTCCCAGGACACCTCCTTTTTAACGGGAAGTCTGACCGAATATGGAAAGCAGTGGGGCGTGGAGGATTCTCTGTTTAAAGCGCTGCTAAGGAAATTGGATTTTTCAAGGGAACAATTTGAAAAGCCAATGGAAGCGTTTAGCGAGGGACAAAAGAAAAAAGTTCTCATTGCACGCAGTTTGTGCGAGCGGGCACATCTTTATATATGGGATGAACCTTTAAACTTTATCGATGTATATTCCAGAATCCAGATTGAAAACCTGATTCTTAAATTTCAGCCAACCATGCTATTTGTGGAGCATGATGAGTTCTTTACACAGAATGTGGGAGCAGAGTCTGTAACGATCCACTCATCCTGCTAAAACTGCTCCTGGCTGCGGCTTTGAAAAATCAGGAGAACTGTCTGGCAAAGTTGACATTTTATGGCGTTTCATGTAAAATGCTCTTGATAAAGGGTTTAAAAAACAGATTGAATGAAAGGGATTTTTCAGATGCAGATTGATATAGATCAGATTGATATAACAGGGGAAGTGCCGGTAGGGGAACCTGAAAGACAATATTATTTCATGGCAAAAGTAAGCAGGTATGTAAAACGCCGTAGCGAAGAACTTGGACGCCATATGACCTTTTGTACACAGACCTTTGGCTGTCAGATGAATTCCAGAGATTCCGAAAAGCTCCAGGGGATTTTAGAGGCGGTTGGGTTTAAACAGACAGACACCGAGGAAGCGGATTTTGTCCTTTATAACACCTGTACAGTAAGAGAGAATGCCAATCAGAAGGTTTACGGAAGACTTGGGGTTTTAAACAGTCTGAAAAGGAAAAATCCGAATATGATAATCGCTCTTTGCGGCTGCATGATGCAGGAAGAAGATGTGGTGGAAAAAATTAAAAAGAGCTACCGGTTTGTAGATGTTATTTTCGGCACTCATAATATCTATAAGCTGGCAGAACTTTTAAATCAGCGTCTGGAAGCCAAAAAGATGGTAGTTGATATCTGGAAGGGAACAGACCAGGTGGTGGAAGATCTTCCGGCAGACAGAAAATTTTCGTTTAAGTCCGGTGTCAATATCATGTTTGGCTGTGATAATTTCTGCAGCTACTGTATCGTACCTTATGTAAGAGGAAGGGAACGCAGCCGCAGCCCCAAAGATATTATTACTGAGATAAAAGGACTTGCCGATGACGGCGTGGTAGAAATTATGCTGTTGGGACAGAACGTAAACTCTTATGGGAAAACACTGGAAGAACCCATCAGTTTTGCCAACCTTCTGGCTCAGGTGGATGAGGTGGAAGGTCTGGAACGAATTCGTTTTATGACGTCACATCCCAAGGATTTATCGGATGAACTGATTGAAAATATGAAAGACTCCAAAAAAGTATGCCGTCACATTCATCTTCCTCTCCAGTCAGGAAGCAGCCGTATCTTAAAGCTTATGAACCGGAGATATACAAAAGAGAAATATTTAGAACTTGTCGATAAAATTCGTACCGCCATGCCGGACATTTCCCTGACTACTGATATTATTGTAGGTTTCCCAGGGGAAACAGAGGAAGACTTTGAAGAAACACTTGACGTTGTAAGAAACGTACGGTTTGATAGTGCATTTACCTTTATTTATTCCAAACGTACAGGGACACCGGCTGCGAAAATGGAAGACCAGGTACCGGACGATGTTGTAAAGGAGCGATTTGACCGATTGCTGTCTTTGGTTCAGCAGATTTCATCTGAGGTCTGCGGCAAAGAAGCTCATACAGTTCAGAGGGTTTTGGCAGAGGAAATAAATGATCATAGAGAAGGCTATTTAACTGGACGGTTAAGCAGTAACACCACCGTTCACTTTAAGGGAGATACTTCTCTGATCGGAAAAATAGTGGACGTATATCTTGATGAATCCAAGGGATTTTATTATATGGGAACGTTAAGACCATAACAGAAGAAAAGAGGAAACAAAAGAGAATGGCTGGATTATCGCCAATGATGGCTCATTATTTAGAAACAAAAAAAGAATACCCAGGATGTCTTTTATTTTACAGACTGGGTGACTTTTATGAGATGTTTTTTGAAGATGCGATTACGGTATCCAGAGAGCTGGAAATAACTTTAACAGGTAAAGAATGTGGATTAGAGGAACGGGCACCCATGTGCGGCGTTCCTCATCATGCTCTTGAAACCTATTTAAACCGTCTGGTGCAAAAAGGGTATAAAGTTGCCATCGCTGAACAGATGGAAGATCCCAGGCAGGCAAAGGGACTTGTAAAAAGGGAAGTAATCCGTGTGGTGACTCCTGGAACCATAACCAGTACGCAGGCTCTTGATGAAACAAGAAATAACTATCTGATGGGAGTCGTTTACATCGGAGAGGCATATGGAATTGCAGTGGCAGATATCAGCACCGGCGATTTTCTGGTAACACAGGTGGAATCTGATCGGGAACTAATCGATGAAATCAACAAGTTTACGCCTTCTGAAATCATCTGCAATGAGGCCTTTTATGTGTCAGGAGTGGATATAGAAGAAATAAAGAACCGGTATCATACGGTTATTTCATCTCTGGATCATCATTATTTTTCCGACGAAGTCTGCAGAAAAATTTTACGTGAACATTATCAGGTGGGAACCCTTACGGGACTTGGACTTGATGATTACGATATGGGTGTGATTGCAGCAGGTGCGGTGATGCAGTACATGTATGAAACCCAGAAAAGCAGTCTGTCCCATATCACGACTATCACACCTTATTCCACCGGGCAGTACATGATTATTGATACATCCACCAGAAGAAACTTAGAGCTTCTTGAAACCCTTAGGGAAAAGCAGAAAAGAGGAAGTCTTTTATGGGTTCTTGACCGGACAAAAACGGCCATGGGAGCCAGAATGCTGCGCACCTATGTGGAACAGCCACTGATACATAAATCCGAGATTATAAAACGCCAGAATGCCATAGAAGAACTGAACATGAATTACATATCCAGAGAGGAGATCTGTGAGTATTTAAATCCCATCTATGATCTGGAACGCCTCATTGGAAGAATCAGCTATAAGACTGCAAATCCCAGAGATTTAGTCGCATTTAAGAATTCACTGGAGATGCTTCCCCATATTAAAACACTGCTTAAAGAATTTACCAGCGAGCTGCTAACTGATTTATACAACGATCTGGATCCCCTTGATGATATCAAGGATTACATTGAACGTGCAATTATTGAAGACCCGCCTGTTTCCGTCAGGGAAGGTGGAATTATCCGGGAAGGTTTCCAGGAAGAGGCGGATAAGCTTCGCAGTGCAAAAACAGAAGGGAAGAACTGGCTGGCTGATTTAGAGGCAAAGGAAAAAGAAAAGAGCGGAATCAAGAACCTGAAAGTAAAGTATAACAAAGTATTTGGCTACTATTTTGAAGTGACCAATTCGTTTAAGGAGCTTGTACCGGACTATTTTATCAGAAAGCAGACTCTGGCCAATGCAGAACGTTATACTACTAATGAGTTAAAGGAACTGGAAGATATTATCCTGGGAGCTGAGGATAAGCTTTTTTCACTGGAATATGACCTTTTTTGCCAAGTTCGTGATATGATTGCTTCTATGGTACTAAGAATTCAAAAAAGTGCCAGGGCCATCGCAGGAATTGATGTGTTGGTCTCCTTATCTTCTGTAGCAACGAGAAATAATTATGTAAAACCACAGATTAACGAAAAGGGTACAATTGATATTAAAAACGGACGTCACCCGGTGGTGGAAAAGATGCTTCGGGATGATTTGTTTGTATCAAACGATGTTTATTTAGACAACGGTAAAAACCGCCTGTCTATTATAACAGGGCCTAATATGGCGGGTAAATCAACTTATATGAGACAGACGGCATTGATTGTACTGATGGCTCAGATTGGCTGCTTTGTCCCTGCTGATGAGGCAAACATAGGAATCTGTGACCGGATATTCACCCGGGTTGGCGCTTCTGATGATCTGGCTTCCGGCCAGAGTACCTTTATGGTGGAAATGACAGAGGTTGCCAATATTCTCAGAAATGCCACCAAAAGCAGCCTGATTGTCCTTGATGAAATTGGAAGAGGAACCAGCACCTTTGACGGACTGAGCATCGCATGGGCAGTTGTGGAACATATCAGTAACTTAAAGCTACTTGGAGCGAAGACGTTGTTTGCGACTCATTATCATGAGCTTACCGAGTTAGAAGGGACCATGAGCGGAGTCAATAACTATTGCATCGCTGTAAAAGAGCAAGGCGATGACATTGTTTTCTTAAGAAAAATCATTAAAGGCGGAGCGGATAAGAGCTATGGAATCCAGGTCGCCAAGCTTGCGGGCGTCCCAGATACCGTGATAATCAGAGCTAAAGAGCTGCTGGCGGAATTAAGTGATGCGGATATTACAGCAAAAGCGAAAGAAATTGCGGAAGCAAATGGCGCAGTATCTCAGCGAAAGGCTGTTCCAAAGCCGGATGAAGTGGATTTACAGCAAATGTCACTGTTTGCTACGGTAAAGGATGACGATATTATCCGGGAATTAGGAGAGCTGGAGCTTGGCAATATGACTCCCATTGACGCTCTTAATATATTATACCGTCTGCAAACCAAATTGAAAAATCGCTGGCAATAGGAAAAAGGAGCAGGTGCCATGGCAAACATAACCGTACTGGATCAGAATACGATTAATAAAATAGCAGCAGGAGAAGTGGTTGAACGACCTGCTTCTGTGGTAAAGGAGCTTTTGGAGAACGCAATTGATGCAAAGGCGACAGCTGTTACGGTGGAAATCAAAGAAGGCGGAACTACATTTATCCGTGTGACGGATAATGGCTGTGGTATCCCAAAGGAAGAGGTTTCCCTTGCGTTCCTGCGCCATTCCACCAGTAAGATTAAATCCGTTGAGGATCTGTTTACAGTATCCTCCTTAGGTTTTCGCGGTGAAGCTCTTGCCAGTATTGCATCAGTCTCACAAGTGGAGATTATTACGAAGACCAGTGTAGGGTTAACCGGAAGCAGGTACCAGATCGAAGGAGGAATCGAACGTTCCATCGAAGAAATTGGGGCACCGGAAGGGACCACCTTCATTGCGAGAAACTTATTTTTTAATACTCCGGCCAGAAAAAAGTTTTTAAAGACTCCGGTTACGGAAGGTGCACATGTGGCTGATCTGGTAGAAAAGCTGGCGTTGTCCCATCCAGAGGTATCCATACGTTTTATACAAAACAATCAGAACAAGCTCCATACTTCCGGCAATCATAACTTAAAGGACATTATTTACACGGTATTTGGCAGGGAGATTGCATCCAACCTCTTAGAGGTTTCAGTAAAAAAGGGAGAAGTTACTGTACATGGTTTTATCGGAAAACCGGTGATTGCCAGGGGCAATCGCAATTATGAAAATTATTTTATTAACGGAAGATTTATTAAAAGCAGCATTATTTCCCGTGCCATTGAAGAAGCTTACCGGCCATTTATGATGCAGCATAAATATCCGTTTACCATGCTTCATTTTAACATAGAGCCGGAACTGCTTGATGTCAATGTTCATCCCACAAAGATGGAACTTCGCTTCCGTGACGGAGAGATGATCTATCATATGGTTTATCAGGCAGTAGCCAATGCTCTTGCACATAAAGAATTAATTCCAGAGGTCAGTTTCATAAAAAAAGAGGATGAAAAGAAAGAGGAGATGCCTGGGAAGAAGTTTCAGCCTTCACCGGAACCTTTTGAAAATCATAGGCTGATGGCTTTAACTCAGACGGCTGTCTCTCAGGAGAAAAGGCCTTCTGACGGAGTTGTCTTTCCGAAACGACTGATTCCGCCACAGCCGGAAGCGGTAAAAGAACCTGATACTCTGGAAGAAAACTGGCTGGCGCCTCCTATACCCGCTTTAGAAGAAACACTTTCTGAGAAACAGCTGGAACCTGTGAATCAGAGTGAGAATATAACCCATTTTAAGCAGGAACAAAAGGCGGAGCAGCTGGATTTATTTGATGGAAAGCTTTTAGAGCCGGAGTCCCGGATAAGGCATAAATTAATCGGTCAGGTGTTTGATACCTACTGGCTGGTGGAATTTTCCGACCAGCTCTATATAATTGATCAGCATGCAGCCCATGAAAAGGTTTTATATGAGAAAACCATGGCAACACTTAAAACCAGAGACTATACGTCCCAGATAATTAATCCTCCCATCATTCTTACCTTAAACAGGAATGAAGAGCTTTTGTTAAACCGGCATTTGTCCGTTTTTACAGATATGGGCTTTGAAATTGAACCGTTTGGCGGGAGAGAATTTGCAGTTAGAGGTGTTCCGGCCAATCTTTTTTCCATTGCGAAAAAGGAACTGCTGATTGAAATGATTGACGGTTTATCCGATGATATGTCCTTTAGCAATCCGGGAATTGTCTATGAAAAGGTAGCTTCCATGTCCTGTAAGGCGGCAGTAAAGGGAGGAAACTCCCTGTCGACTGCAGAAGCCAATGAACTGATCGATCAGCTTCTCAAACTGGAAAATCCCTACGCCTGTCCCCATGGAAGACCGACAATCATTTCCATGAGCAAGTATGAACTAGAAAAGAAATTTAAGAGGATTGTCTGATGAAACCATTAATTATTATTACCGGTCCTACAGCCGCGGGAAAAACAGATTTATCGGTTCGTCTTGCCAGGGCAATCGGAGGGGAAATTATCAGTGCAGATTCCATGCAGGTATACCGCCATATGGATATTGGATCTGCCAAAATCACAGAAGAAGAAAAAAGAGGAATCCCCCATTACTTAATTGACGTCTTAAATCCAGATGAAGAATTTAATGTTGCAGTTTTTCAAAAACTGGCGAAGGACGCGGTGAATACAATTTATTCTCATGGAAATATTCCTATTGTGACGGGAGGTACCGGGTTCTATATTCAGGCACTTCTTTACGACATTGATTTTACTGAAAACGGTGAAGACTCCTCCATACGGGAGGAACTTGAAATGATGGGAAGGGAAAAAGGCGGAGACTACCTTCATGAGCTGCTTCATAAGATAGACCCTGATTCTGCAGGGGAGATTCATCCCAACAATAAGAAACGGGTGATCCGCGCCATTGAGTTTTTCAGACAAACAGGAGAAAAGATTTCAGAGCATAACCGCAGGGAGAGGGAAAAATCCTCCCCATATGATTTCCTGTATTATACTGTAAACATGGACCGAGACGCTCTGTATCAGAGAATTGACCGGCGGGTGGATTTAATGATGGAACAGGGGTTGGTTGAGGAAGTAAAACGGCTGAAAAAAATAGGCTGTACCAGAAATATGGTATCCATGCAGGGGCTTGGATATAAGGAAATACTGGATTACCTTCAGGGAGACTGTACGCTTGATGATGCTGTTTATATACTGAAACGGGATACCAGACATTTTGCCAAACGGCAGATTACCTGGTTTAAACGGGAAAGAGATGTCAGGGATTTATATCTTCCTGATTTTGACTATGACTTAGAGCGGGTTTTAAAAAAGATTGTGCAGGATACGAATGAGATCATTGGATTGGAGAAATGTTAGATCATGGAAATTGACAGTATTTACGAGGAACTTGGTATCAGCCGGAACGTGCTGGATTTTGGAACAAAAGTTGAAGCTGAACTAAAAACAAGATTTGAAGAGATTGATAAAAATGCAGAATTTAATCAGATGAAGGTCATAAAAGCCATGCAGGATAACCGGGTCAGCGACATTCATTTTGCAGCAACCACAGGTTATGGGTACAACGATCTGGGGAGGGATACACTGGAAGCAGTTTATGCCAGTGTCTTTCATACGGAAACCGCGCTGGTACGTCCCAATTTAATCAGCGGCACTCATGCGCTTTCCGTCGCCTTATCCGGGAATCTTCGTCCGGGAGATGAACTTTTATCACCTGCCGGAAAGCCCTATGATACGCTGGAGGAAGTGATTGGAATCAGGGAGAGTGTTGGATCACTGAAAGAATACGGTGTTGTATACCGTCAGGTAGATCTCCTTTCTGACGGAACCTTTGATTATGACTCCATTAAAAAAGCACTAAATGAAAAGACACGTCTGGTGACGATCCAACGTTCCAAGGGATATGATACCCGGCCTACATTTTCTGTGAACCAGATTGGGGAACTGATTGCTTTTATAAAAAATTTAAAGCCGGATGTTATCTGCATGGTAGATAACTGCTATGGTGAATTTGTAGAGCGCATCGAGCCTTCTGATGTGGGAGCCGATATGATTGTGGGATCTCTGATTAAAAATCCCGGCGGCGGTCTTGCTCCCATAGGCGGATATATTGCAGGAAGAACAGACTGTATCGACCGTGCTTCCTACCGCCTTACTGCACCCGGATTAGGGAAGGAAGTCGGAGCGAGTCTTGGGCTTAATCAGTCATTTTATCAGGGACTGTTTCTTTCTCCAACTGTAGTGTCAGGCGCATTAAAGGGAGCTGTTTTTGCTGCAAATGTTTATGAGAGACTGGGCTTTTCGGTTGTACCTGATGGGAACCAGTCCCGTCATGATATTATACAGGCTATCACGTTTGGAAATCCGGAAGGAGTGATTGCTTTTTGCCAGGGAATTCAGGCTGCAGCGCCGGTGGACAGCTTCGTTACTCCGGAGCCATGGGATATGCCTGGATACGATGCTCCTGTTATTATGGCGGCCGGGGCTTTTGTACAGGGATCTTCCATTGAATTAAGCGCGGATGCTCCAATCAAACCGCCTTATGCTGTCTATTTTCAGGGTGGCCTTACCTGGTATCATGCAAAACTTGGAATATTAATGTCACTCCAGAAACTTCTTGATGCAGGTTTGATTGTATTGTAAAAAAGGGTGTACACAGCTGTAAAATTATGCTAAAATATTTTGATAGGTATGGACAATCCTGCCAGGAAATTAAAAGGAGTATCATAACAGATGAGAGGTAAAAACTACTGGATATTGCTTCTTCTTATGCTTGCCGGTGTTGTTATTGGTGGCTTTGTCGGAGATCTGACTAAGACAATCCCATGGCTGTCCTGGCTAAATACCGGTCAGTCATTTGGATTTGACGCTCCGTTAATTGTCAATTTTGGTATTCTGGTTATAACCTTCGGCATTAATATTAAAATCACCATGGCTGGCATTATTGGAATGGCCGCAGCCCTTTTAACGTATCGATTAATTTGATTCTACATATGTCTATTGCGTACCTGGAGAGTAACCGTAGGAGGCATATGGAACGTATAACGATGAAAGACATCCCCAAGGATGAAAGACCCCGTGAAAAGTGTCTGAAAGAAGGGCCGGAAGGTTTAAGTGATGCAGAACTTCTGTCCATTATTATCCGGACAGGTTCCAGGGAGGACAACTCTCTTGCACTGGCACAAAAGATACTGGCCTTAAACTATCCGCGAGAGGGTATTTTAGGGCTTTTGCATCTTTCCATGCAGGAACTGATGCAGGTCAAGGGAATCGGGCGTGTGAAAGGCGCCCAGCTATTATGTATTGGAGAACTGTCAAAAAGAATTTGGAAGCGCACGGTCAGCCTGAAAGGGACTAATTTTCACTGTCCACAGGATATCGTTGATTACTTTGTGGAGGATATGCGTCACAGAGAACAGGAGCAGGTTTTTGTCATGCTCTTAAATACAAAAGGTGCCCTTATAAAGGACATTATGATCTCTCAGGGAACGGTGAATACTTCCGTTGTTTCTCCCAGGGAGATTTTCATTGAGGCAGTCAGGCATCATGCGGTCAGCCTGGTTCTGGTCCATAATCATCCTAGCGGGGATCCGGCTCCCAGCAGAGAGGATCTTTCTGTAACCCGCAGGGTGAAGGAAGCAGGAGAATTAATTGGTATCAGACTGTTAGATCATATTATTATAGGAGATAATTCCTATATCAGTTTAAAAGAACGGGGAATCGTATAGATGGAACCAAAGCGCAGTAAATATATTCTGATTGTATTAACAGTTTTTTGTGTCCTGCTCATCGGACTGACTTCCATTCATGACGAGTGGCTTACACCGCTACGGACAGGGGTGGGATATGTTCTGATTCCTGTGCAGTCCGGAGTTAATTCGGTAGGATCGGCTATTTATGATGAGATTAAGGATTATGCCAAGCTTAAGGATGCAATGATTGAAAATAAGGATATGAAAGATCTTATTACTCAGCTGACTGAAGAAAATACCAGGCTGCAGTCAGAAGAACTTGAATTAAAACGATTAAGAGAGCTTTACAGTCTGGATCAGAGATATGGACAGTATACAAAAGTGGGAGCCAGAGTTATTGCCAACGATTCAAGCAACTGGTTTAAAGTGTTTCGTATTGACAAAGGTTCAAAGGACGGAATTGCCACAGATATGAATGTTGTGGCAGGCGGTGGTCTTGTGGGCATTGTTACGGACGTAGGTGCCAATTATGCTACGGTACGATCGATTATTGATGATTCCAGCCGGGTCAGTGGTATGGCCATGCAGTCCGGGGACAGCTGCATTGTTGCTGGAGACTTAACCCTGTTTAAAGACGGCAGATTACGAATCACCAATGTATTAAAAGAAAGTGATTTAAAGGACGGAGATAAGATTGTAACTTCTAATATCAGTTCCGTGTTTTTACCTGGAATTTTAGTGGGATATGCTTCGGATATCACTAACGATACGAATAACGTGACTAAATCCGGTTATTTAATTCCAGCAGCAGAATTTGACAGCCTGCAGGAAGTACTTGTAATTACCCAGCTGAAAGCAGATATGATGAAGGAAGGGGAGTCTGCTCCGGCTACAGATGGAGCAGTGACTGAGGAAACTACAGCAGAAACAACCCCGGATTCAGAGAGTCAAAGCACTTCTCAACAGTGAAAAGGAGTAATATGAGACGGATCTTATTCAACGTACTGCTGATTATACTGGCATTTACCATTCAAAACTGTATATTCCCCTTGCTCCCGTTTTTGTCGGCAGCACCCAATCTCCTTTTAATTCTCACTTTTTCCTTTGGGTTCATACATGGGAAAGAAGCCGGAATGTACTATGGCCTTCTATCAGGTCTTCTTATGGATTTGTTTTACAGCGGGCCCTTTGGTTTTTATACCCTGATTTTTATCTTTATGGGCTATGCCAACGGAATCTGCACCAAATATTACTATGAAGATTATATAACGTTGCCTTTGATTTTAAGCGTATTGAATGAACTGGCATACAATTTATATATCTACGTTTTCCGTTTTTTAATCCGCCAGAAATTGCGAATCGGGTTCTATTTTATTAATCTGGTTCTGCCGGAGATTATTTTTACGATTGTGACCACGCTTCTGTTTTACAGGGTATTCCTGATTTTGAACCGCCATTTGGAAGAGATTGAAAAAAGAGGTGATTCGACTATTGTTTAGGGATTTGATGGAGATCATAAGAGAATTAATCTGGAAGGCTGTTTCATCCCGCCTTTTTATTCTTGCAATCATCTGTATTGCCATGTATACCGGACTGGTTCATACGCTATTTAATATGCAGATTATAAATGGTGAAAAAGCGTTAAGTGATTACTTGCAGCTTACGGAGCAGACCATTACCACTGCCGGCACAAGAGGAAACATCTATGACAGGACCGGAAAGGTGCTGGCATATAATAAACTGGCCTACACTATTATGGTACAGGATATCGGTGCCTATAAAAAAACAGATGATAAAAACCGCATGTATTTAAGACTGGTGCAGATTCTAAAAAAACACGGGGAAACCGTGCAGGGCAAATTCGAATTAGCCATTGATTCCAATGGTGATATGGTGTATACCTCTTCTTCGGAATCTGCTAGGAAGCGATTTCTGCGTGATTATTACGGTTTGAAGAAGGTGGAGGATTTAGATGATGAAAAAGGTCTCTATCCTTCAAACTTAAGTGCTGGGGAACTGTTTGAACGGATCTGCGAAGATATCGGATTAAAGAGTTTAAAAGATTCTGCCGGCATTCCGATTGTTATTACGGATCAGGAGGCACTGGACATTATTAATATAAAATATGCCCTCCGTCTCATGTTGTACCGAAAGTATGAGGCGACTGCAGTGGCTACTGAAGTATCTGACGATACCGTAGCCGATATCCTGGAACATATCGGGGATATGCAGGGGGTTAGTGTAGAAGAGACGACAATCCGTGCTTATAATAACAGTATTCCATTCGCTCCTGTTATCGGATATACAGGAAAGGTACCGGAAGAGCAGTTAGAAAACCTGCAGAGCCGTAAAGATGACTATGATATTAATGATATTGTAGGACGGACAGGCATTGAGTACACCATGGAGAATGAACTGCAGGGAACCAAAGGGAAAAAGACGATTTACAAAGACAGCGTAGGAAGAATTCGGGAGACCAAGGACGAAACAGATTCTTTGGCTGGCAATGATGTTTATTTGACATTGGATTCAGATCTTCAAAAAGGTATCTATCACTTGATTGAACAGTCTTTGGCAGGCGTCTTGATTAAAACGATCGTAAACGGAGATTATCAGACAAACAGCACGACAGACGGATCCAATATGAAAATTCCTGTAAAAGATGCTTATTTTCAGCTCATTAATAACAATGTACTGTCTTTAAAGGATATTGAGGCGGAGGATGCGTCAGATACGGAAAAGGACATATACCGGAAGTATGAAACTTCTCAAGAACAGATATTGAATGACCTTCGAGGCGAACTGATGAGTCCGCATGCAACGGTTATGAAAAATCTTCCGGAAGATATGAAAGCATATATGTTTTACATATACAGCTATCTCTCCGGCCCTACAGTAGGAATTATCAAAGAAGAGGCTATGGATCAATCCGGTAACGAATATCAGGCATGGAAATCGGATGAGATCAGTTTGAGAGATTATCTATATTATGGAATTGCAAACGGCTGGATTGATACGACGAAACTGGAAACAGACGCCAAATACTCCAGCGCAGATGATACCTTTGAGGCGCTGGTAACTTATGTATCAGCCAGGCTGGAAGAGGACAGAAGTTTTACCAAGAAGATATACCGGTACTTAATCAATAATGATACCATAACCGGGCAGGAACTGTGCCTGGCCTTATATGATCAGGGTGTGATTAAGGATAATGAGCAGGATATCGCCGAATTAAGAGCGACTGGAGATGCATACAATTTTCTCTTAAAAAAGCTTTCTGCGCTTGAGATCACTCCGGCCCAGTTAGCCTTGTCGCCCTGCAATGCAGGAGTGGTAGTAACCAATGACAAAACCGGAGAGGTGCTTGCACTGGTTTCTTATCCGGGTTACGATAACAACCGTATCGGTGATGGAACTTATTTCAGTCAGCTTCAGGCGGATTTGTCCCTACCCCTTTATAATAATGCAACTCAGACGCGAAAAGCGCCGGGATCCACATTTAAACCGATTACAGCGGTGGCTGCTCTTGAAGAACACGTCATTACTGCCGATGAAACCATTAACTGTACCGGAATTTATACAGATGTAGAACCTCCCATCAAATGCTGGATCTATTCGGGTCAGCATGGTCCACTTAACATTGTGGGAGGAATTGAAAACTCCTGTAACTATTTCTTCGCAGATTTAGGACACCGTCTTTCTACGGATGGCAACGGAATTTATTCTCCCGATTTAGGACTGGATGTTTTGCGAAACTATGCATCAAAGTTTGGACTGGACCACAAATCCGGTGTAGAGATTGGTGAACTTGATCCACAGATATCCAAAGAAGCACCGGAACGTTCTTCCATGGGACAGGGAAGCCACGCCTACACCAATGTCCAATTGTCAAGATATGTGGCTGCCATAGCAAACAGGGGAACTGTTTTTGAACTGAGTTTACTCGACAAAACAACGGATTCTGAGGGTAATCTGATTAAAGATTATACCCCTAAGATTTCTTCTCATATTGACGCGGCAGACTCAACGTGGGATACTGTACAACAGGGAATGAGAGAAGTGATTGCTAACGGTTCGACTAAGAGATTATTTGCAGATCTGGAAGTGGAAATTGCAGGTAAGACTGGAACTGCCCAGGAGGCCCGCAACAAGCCGAATCATGCGTTCTTCATTTCTTATGCGCCATATGACAATCCAGAAATCTGTGTAACAGTGAATATTCCGTATGGCTATTCATCATCGAACGCCGCTAACATTGCGAAGAATGTCTATAAGTATTATTATGGCTATATAGACTTAGAATCCATTGTAAACGCTGGCGCCCTGGATGCAGCAAAGGTCAACATTCGCGACTAACGAGGATAAGAGGTGATATGATGCATGATACCGTAGTAATAAAAAGCAACAAAGCAGGTATGACTGTTATCCTGGATCCGGATCATGCCAAATTCTGGGGATCCGCACAAATGACTCTGACCATAGAAGGCAGAGAAGTTACCCCTGTAGAAGAATTCGCTATCATAAACCAGATTACGAAAAATTCCAACGTAGAAATCATTTGTCTGGTGGATACAGATGCAAACCGCTTGAAGCGATGTGAAAAAGCACTAAACGAGAAACTGATGGAACTATCCTGTCAGACAGGTCAGTTTTTTAAAGGTAATTTACAAAATGGAGAGACTTTGGAATCGGAAGCAAGCATTGTCATCATTGGTGATGTATTAAATGGTGCAAAAGTCATGGCAAAGGGCAATGTAATCGTTCTTGGTAAGCTGTCAGGCACCGTTTGCGCAGGTGTGGCGGGAAATAAAGACGCGTTGATCACGGCACTGGACATGGCACCTACCCAGCTAAGGATCGCAGACTGTACCTCGGGACTTGACGGCAGAAGTCGCCGTCTTGGGCGTGGTCCGATGAAGGCATATTTGGAGAATAATAAAGTCCTTATAAAACCAATGAAAAAAAGTGTGGAAATATTCCGAAAATTAAGGTAAAATAGAATGAGGTATAAAAACAGGAGGATATAGTATGAGCGAGATCATCGTAATCACTTCTGGAAAAGGCGGGGTAGGCAAGACGACAACTTCTGCCAATGTTGGTACCGGACTGGCGATTCTGGGTAAAAAAGTAGTCCTGATAGATACTGATATCGGGCTTCGGAACTTAGACGTGGTTATGGGTCTGGAAAACCGCATTGTCTACAACCTTGTAGACGTGGTAGAGGGAAACTGCCGTATGAAGCAGGCCCTGATTAAAGACAAAAGATACCCAAATTTATTTTTACTTCCATCAGCCCAGACACGGGACAAGACTGCAGTTACTCCCGGGCAGATGGTAAAACTGGTCGATGATTTAAGAGATGATTTTGATTATATTCTGTTAGATTGTCCGGCCGGAATTGAACAGGGCTTTCAGAACGCAATTGCGGGTGCTGACAGAGCCATTGTTGTAACTACGCCGGAGGTGTCCGCAATTCGGGATGCAGACCGGATTATTGGTCTTTTGGAGGCTGCCGATATGGGCAGCATAGAACTGATTGTAAACAGGATTCGGGCCGATATGGTAAAAAGGGGAGATATGATGTCTCTTGATGATGTCATGGACATTCTGGCCATTGATATTATCGGTGCTGTTCCGGACGACGAGGATATTGTCATTTCCAGCAATCAGGGTGAGCCTCTTGTAGGTATGGGGACTCCAGCCGGACAGGCCTATATGGACGTATGCAGGAGAATTATCGGTGAGAATATTCCGATTCAAAATCCGGCGGTACGGGAAGGTCTGTTCTTTCGACTCTCGCATCTCTTAAAGAGAGCATAGGAGGGTCTGCCATGAACCTGTTTCCTGTATTCCGTAAGAAGAATTCAGGAGAAATTGCAAGAAATCGTCTGAAACTTTTGCTGGTTGCGGACAAGGCTGACTGTTCTCCTGAGATCATGCAGATGATAAAAGACGATATGATCCGTGTTGTTTCACGATACATGGATATTGATTCGGACAGAATAGAGATACAGATGAAAAAATTAAAGCAGCCGGATTGTGAACGTTTTACTCCGGTACTTTATGCAAACATCCCTATTCGCGATGTACCTGATAAGGGGATATACTGACTATGTTTTCTGACTACAAATTTAAATATTATAATTACCGATTAGTTTTGTACATGCTGTCACTGGCTGTGATTGGGATTTTAGTGGTGGCAAGTGCCTCCAATCAGGATTCAGGTACAGTGACAAAACAGATTATCGGCGTGATGGTGGGATTTGCACTGGCAATCGGGCTTTCCATCATAGACTATCGTAAAATCGTTAAGCTTTATGTTCTTGTTTATGGACTTTGTATCCTATTACTGGGAGCGGTTCTTGTCATGGGACATACGGCAGGAGGCGCGACCAGATGGATTAACATCCCGGGCATTGGACGGATCCAACCTTCCGAGTTTGTAAAAATTGGACTCATCGTATTCTTTTCCTGGTATTGGAATAAATACCAGGAAAAGATGAATACGCCTGTTATGGTGGGACTGGCTGCTTTACTGGCTGCATTTCCAATAGGTCTTATTTTTGCAGAGCCCAATTTATCTACCAGTCTGGTTGTTACCGTCATCATACTGTGTATGGTGTTTTCAGCCGGAATCAGTTACCGATGGATCGGCGGTGTTTTGGCAATCGCGGTGCCCGCAGGTATGTTGTTTATTTATCTGCTGACTAAGGGGTTAATTCCGTTCATACACGATTATCAGGCACGGCGTATCCTTGCGTGGATTTATCCTCATGCGGAACAGTATGCGGAAAACTTATACCAGCAAAAGAATTCAATTATGGCAATCAGTTCCGGACAGCTTCAGGGAAAGGGACTTTTTAATACAACCATTGCTTCTCGGGGCAGTGTAATAGTCATTGCTCTTATTGGATTGGTTGTATTTGAATGTCTTTATACTGCATCCAAAGCAAAAGACATGTCCGGCAGACTGATTTGCACCGGTATGGCAGCCCTGATCGGGTTCCAGGCTTTTTCTAACATCGCGGTGGCGACACAGATTTTTCCAAATACAGGTCTGCCGCTTCCCTTTGTAAGCTCAGGAGTGAGCTCTTTAATCAGTATTTTTATGGGAATGGGCCTGGTACTCAATGTTGGATTGCAACGCAAAATCGGTAATTAAAAGGAGGTATATCGTTATGAATATAGGATTAGTTGCCCATGATTCAAAGAAAAAGCTAATGCAGAATTTTTGCATTGCGTACAGAGGTATTTTAAGCAAGCATATGTTATATGCGACAGGAACAACGGGACGTTTGATTGAGGAAGTTACTAACTTAAATGTTCATAAATATCTGGCAGGTCATCTGGGAGGAGAACAGCAGTTGGGATCTCAGATTGAACACAACGAGATTGACCTTGTGATTTTCTTAAGAGATCCTCTCACACAGAAATCACATGAACCAGACATTGTGAATATCATGAGAACTTGTGATATGCACAACATTCCTCTTGCTACCAATCTCGCCACAGCAGAATTATTAATTAAATCTCTGGAGCGCGGTGATCTTGAATGGCGAGAGATGTACAAATAGCAGAGGTAGATTTAATTGAAAAGAAAAGTTTTTGTGACATTAGGCTGCATCATCTTAAGCGCATTTTTCCTGACGGGCTGCGCCGGTCTTCATAAACTTGACAATCCTTATGAATTTTCTGAAAGGACCGCCCTTTACCAGTCCGCTTCCATGGCTGGTAAATCGGAAACCTTTGCTCATGATCTTTGCGTGGTATCGAAAGATACTGCTGATTCAGACAACTCAGTGACAGCAGAAGCTGCCGCTGTATTTGGTTTATCTGGTAATACTGTGATATTTGCAAAGAACCCTTTTGAGAAATTATATCCCGCAAGCATTACTAAGACGATGACAGCACTTTTGGCAGTTAAGTATGGAACTCTGACGGATGAGGTGACAGTACCGAAGGATGCCGTAATTAAGGAATCAGGCGCCAGTTTATGTGGAATAAAGCCAGGGGACAAGCTGACTATGGAACAACTTCTGTATGGTCTTATGCTTCCTTCGGGTAATGATGCAGGCGTTGCCATTGCTGTGAATATGGCAGGAAGTGTTGATCAGTTTGCTCAGATGATGAATGACGAAGCGAAAAAGCTAGGAGCGACAGGGACTCATTTTGTAAATCCCCATGGTCTCAGTGACGAAGATCATTATACGACAGCTTACGACTTGTATTTGATTTTTAATGAAGCTCTGAAATATCCGGAATTTCGCAAAATAATCGGTACTGCTGAATACAAAACCTCCTATCAGGGCAGTAATGGAAAGAACGTAAACGCCACCTGGAAAGGAACCAACTGGTATATGACGGGAGAGCGTAAGACTCCTGATGGACTCACTGTTTTAGGTGGGAAAACCGGAACCACACTTTCAGCGGGAAGCTGCCTTATTATGGGAAGCTCTGATGCATCGAAAAAGGAGTATATTTCAGTCGTTTTAAAAGCCAGGGATCATGCCGGACTTTATGATAATATGTCAAATATCCTGGATAAAATTGTAGAATAGTTATTGCCTTTCTTATGAATTTGTACTATAATTATAGTAATCCGAATAGACTTTTTATACAAATCATATAACGCAAGGAGGAGAGTGCTATGGTGCAGATAGGAAAAAAGGGTAAGGGGAAAACAAAGCATCTGTTAGACAGAGCTAATTCCGCTGTAAAAGACTCAAAGGGTTCTATTGTATATTTGGACAAAAGTTCAAAGCATATGTACGAGTTGAGCAACAAGATCCGACTCATTAATGTCAATGAGTATCCGATTACTTCAAGCGAAGGATTTATTGGTTTTATCTGTGGTATCATATCTCAGGATCATGATTTGGAAATGATGTTTTTTGACAGCTTTTTGAAGCTGGCCTGCCTGGAGGGAGAAGACATATCAGAAACCATCGCGACTTTGGAAAAGATTGGTGAAAAGTATCATATTACCTTCGTTCTCAGCGTTTCTGTTGATGCGGAGAATATTCCGGGGAACACCAGGGCTAATGTGGTTGTTTCATTATAATAATAGATAGGAATAGGGGACTGGGTGCCAGTCCCCTTTATTATTTTGTATAAAAGAAATGGAAGACTGTGGATCGTCTTCCATATTATGCTTGAATTTTTTAATTTTTCCTTTTATAATAGCTAAAAGGGAAAGGAGGCGTCAGGTTGGCTAAACAAAAGGCAACACAGCCATCGAAGAAGGCTGTACATCCTAAAAAAAACAAAAAGATCATCCGCTATCGGCGGCCTCTGAACATCAATGTTGGTATGATTATTTTTGCTCTGATTTTCGTATACATGGTCTTTAGTGTAATTACCTATGCAAGAAGAGACAAGGTTAAGTTTTACGAAGTACAGCAAGGCAGTATTGTTAACAGTAAGGACTATACGGGAATTATACTTAGACAAGAAGAAGTTAAGAATGCAGACCGTTCCGGTTATGTGAATTATTACGTACGGGAAGGGAAGCGAGCAGCTGCCGGGACAAGGGTTTATTCCATAGATGAGACCGGAAGCATTACTTCGTTTCTTGCAGAGCATTCACAAGAGAATGTAACATTGACGTCAGAGAATCTTACAGAATTGAAAAAACAGCTGACCGCATTCAGCCTTACTTATGACAATAATCAGTTTCGCTCTGTATATGATACAAAATATGCCCTGGAATCTGAAGTAATGGAATATATGAATCTCAATGCACTGGATAATTTGGGAAGTATGATGGATGAGGCGGGGATCAGTTTTGAACAGGTGAAAGCTGATCAGGCCGGAATTGTATCCTATGGTGTGGATTCTTTTGAGGGCTTGCAGCCTTCAGCCATTTCGGAAGCCGCTTTTGATCGCAACAGCTATACAAAAAGCAAGACTCAATCAGGAAAGCTGATTGAAAAAGGTGCACCAGTCTATAAGACAATCACCTCTGATCAGTGGTCAGTGATATTTCCTGTATCAGAAGACGATATAAAAGCTTATGGGGATAAAAAGAATTTGACAGTGGGATTTTCTGGCCGTGATTTAAAGGCCACAGGGAGCTTTTCCGTAATTACAGGAACAGATGGAAAAAGCTTTGGCAAGCTTGACTTAGATAAATATATGGTACAGTTTGTTTCGGATCGCTACGTGAATTTTGAAATCGTTTCAGATCGGGTGGACGGGCTTAAAATCCCTGTGACTGCTGTGACAAAGAAGGATTTTTATCTTGTTCCGATGGACTATATGACTCAGGGTGGTGACAGCTCAGATACTGGCTTTAACAAAGAGGTCTATTCAGACTCAGGAACTTCCGTGGTATTTGTTCCCACAGAGATCTATTATTCTGAGGGGAATAATTATTACATAGAGATGGATCAGACTAACGGTTTTAAAGCTGGTGATTATATTGTAAAACCCAATTCTACGGAGCGCTATCAGATTGGAGCCAGCAATTCCCTACAGGGAGTCTATAATATAAACAAGGGTTATGCCGTCTTTAAGCAGATTGATGTGTTGGTTTCCAATGATGAATATTATACAGTGAAAAAGAATATGACCTATGGACTTGCTGTATATGACCATGTTGTTCTCAACGCAGAATCCGTCAATGAGGGAGAATTAATTTATCAATAAGAGGTGATGAACTTGGTAAAAGAGAATCTTTTAATTGTACAGAACAGGATAGAAGAAGCCTGTAAAAGATGCGGGCGTGACCCGATAGAGGTTACTTTAATAGCGGTTAGCAAGACAAAACCTACTGATATGATTGTGGAGGCTTACGAGTCAGGAATCCGGGATTTTGGAGAAAACAAAGTACAGGAAATTTGTGATAAATATGAGCTGCTTCCGGATGACATACGCTGGCACATGATCGGTCATTTGCAGCGCAATAAGGTAAAGCAGGTGATTGATAAGGCTGTACTGATACACAGTGTTGATTCTGTCAGACTGGCAGAGCAGATCGAGGAAGAAGCAGCAAAGAAGCAAATCTGTGTGGACATCCTTTTGGAAGTTAATGTAGCAGACGAAGAATCCAAGTTTGGTTTACGTCTGGAGGAGACAGAACAGGCAATCCGTGATATTTCTGTTTTTCCCCATATAAGTATAAAAGGACTCATGACTATTGCGCCTTTTGTAGAAAATTCTGAGCAAAATCGTCCTGTTTTTAATATATTAAATCAATTTTATGTTGACATGCAAAGGAAAAACATTGATAATGTTAATATGAATATGCTCTCAATGGGTATGACCGGAGACTATGAAATTGCCATAGAGGAAGGAGCTACTCTGGTAAGAGTCGGTACCGGAATTTTTGGTACAAGATATAAGATTGGAGAGAATGAAGTATGAGCATTTTAGGCAAATTGATGGATAGCATGCGCTTGAACGATACAGATGAAGAAGACGATTACTATTTGGACGACGACTATGAAGATGATGGCGATAAACATGCGAAGAAACCCCTCTTTTCCAAAAAGACAGAAGATGAGTACTATGAAGAAGAGGAGAATGAACAAAAGCCCCGTTTCTTATCGCGCTCTCCTAAGGTAGTTCCCATGAAGCAGTCTCGCACGATGGAAGTTTCCATGGTTAAGCCTACCTCTATTGAAGATGCCAAAGAAATATGTGACCACATGCTTGCCGGCAAGGCAGTCGTACTTAACATGGAAGGAATTCATACTGAGGTAGCTCAGAGAATCATAGATTTTACATCGGGTGCTACTTATTCCATGAATGGTAATTTGCAGAAAATATCAAATTATATATTTATAGCAACACCGGAATCTGTTGAACTTTCTGGTGATTTTCAGGATTTGTTAAACAGCGGAAGTCTGGATATGGGCGGTATGAATTTGCGTCTTTAACAGACTTTTTCAAAGGAATATTAGTTTCTCTTAATGGGACAAGCAGGCATTTTTCCATATCAGCATCTTCTTTTTGATGACAGTCAATGCGAAAAAAGAAGGGCAAGGAAAATTGTTTGCTTTCTTCCTTATTACCGTCCAAGCCTTTTGGACATAAAGGGGTGCCCGAAGGGTGTTCCATATTATCGTCCACGCTTTTTGGACATAGAGGATAATGAGAAGATGCAATGGAGGAAAGCAGCATGGGAAGCAGAATGCCGGTACAGATGGACGGTACCTTTATTTACGATATAGTGATGGAAGCTTCGTTTGAAGGTCTAAAGGAAGAACTGAGTAAATTGAACTTAGAGGAGCGTAAAGTTTGTATCGTTACAGATACGAATGTAGCGCCTCTTTATCTGGATGAAGTTGAACAGATTATTTCCGGCTGTTTTCACAAAATAGAACACTTTATTTTCCCTGCAGGGGAAGAAAATAAAAACCTGAATACAGTGCGGGATCTATATGAAACTCTCATCGTCAAACAGTTTGACAGACACGATTATCTCCTGGCATTAGGCGGAGGTGTAGTCGGTGATCTTTGCGGATATGCTGCAGCTACTTATCTGAGAGGGATTTCCTTTATACAAGTGCCTACCACCCTCCTTTCCCAGGTAGATTCAAGCATTGGCGGAAAGACTGGTGTTGACTTCGATGCCTATAAAAACATGGTTGGCGCATTTCATATGCCGAAGCTGGTTTATACTAATGTGGCTTCCTTAAAATCATTATCGGAGGAGCAGTTTTCTTCCGGAATGGGAGAAGTTATTAAGCACGGTCTGATAAAGGATGCTTCCTATTACCAGTGGCTGACGGAACATGGCAGTGAAATACAAAACCGCAATCTGGATATTTTAAGTGAGATGGTTACAGTCAGCAACCGGATCAAACGCGATGTGGTTGAAAAAGATCCCACCGAACAGGGAGAACGTGCGCTTTTAAATCTGGGACATACACTGGGGCATGCCATTGAAAAGCTCTCTGATTTTAGACTTTTACATGGCCATTGCGTCGGACTGGGATGCATTGCCGCTATGGCCATCTCGGTGAACAGGGGATTTATACACAAGGATCAGATTCCTGCACTTTTAGATGTGATGAAACTGTATCACATGCCTTTTATCGTATCGGGGTTATCCACAGCCGAAATAGTAAAGACTACAAAGAGTGACAAAAAAATGGATTCGGGAGCCATTCGCTTTATTTTATTGGAGCAGATTGGTAAAGCCTTTGTTGATAAGACTGTTTCTGATGAGGAAATGGCAGAAGGGCTGTCCCAAATTTTAATCTAAGGAGAACTCATGAAAGAAAAAACAAAATTAATCATTGGAATGTTCATTGGCTTCTTTTGCGCCATAGGATTGGATCAATGGACTAAATTACTTGCAGTCAGACATTTAATGGGACAGAAACCCTATTCCGTGTGGAACGGTGTGTTTGAATTGTACTATTCAGAAAACCGGGGAGCTGCGTTTGGCATGCTGCAGGGAAAACAGTTATTCTTTCTCCTGATTGCAGTATTGGTGTTGGGCTGTGCCGTTTATAGCGTAAGCCGGATGCCTGCCACCAGAAAATACATTCCTTTACATCTGATTGCCATGTTTTTATCATCAGGCGCAGTTGGTAATATGATAGACCGGTTCACAAGAGGATATGTGGTAGACTTTTTGTATTTTAAATTAATTGATTTTCCTATTTTTAATGTAGCGGACTGTTACGTTACGGTATCCATGTTTACTTTTCTGCTCTTATTCTTATTTTATTATAAGGAAGAAGATTTGCAATGCCTGTCTTTTAGGAAACAGGAGGAACAGGCTTGAACCAGGAATATTTAGTTGAAGTGGGTGAAACTGCGATCCGGATAGACCGGTACTTAAGTGACCGAAACCAGGAAATTTCCAGGTCTTATTTACAAAAGCTTTTAAAGGATGAAAAAGTTCTGGTAGATGGAAAACCGGTAAAAAGCAATTATAAAGTAAGTGTCGGAGACCGGATTGAGTTAACAGTTCCGGCTGCGGTTGAGCTGGAGATTGAACCAGAGGAGATTGATCTGGACATTCTTTATGAAGATAAAGATATTATTCTCATAAATAAACCAAAGGGCATGGTAGTCCACCCAGCCGCCGGACATTTTAGTGGTACGCTGGTAAATGCACTGATGGCACATTGCCGTGATGATTTGTCAGGAATTAATGGAGTGATGCGCCCGGGTATCGTCCACCGCATTGATATGGATACCACAGGCGTTTTAATTGTGTGCAAAAATGACAACTCTCACAATTCCATTGCACAGCAGCTAAAGGATCATTCAATTACAAGAAAGTATTATGCAATTGTGCATGGAGGCTTAAAGGAAGAGGAAGGCACTATTTCTGCCCCTATCGGGCGTCATCCCGTTGACCGGAAAAAGATGAGCGTGAATGAAAAAAATGGAAGAGAAGCAATTACACATTTTCACGTTCTGGAACGTTTTAGACAGTTTACCTATGTGGAATGCCAACTGGAAACGGGGCGGACCCATCAGATCCGCGTTCACATGGCCAGTATCGGTCATCCGCTTTTAGGAGATCTCGTTTATGGTCCCTCAAAAAGTCCTTACAAGTTAACAGGTCAGACTCTGCATGCAGGAGTATTGGGGTTCATTCACCCTTCTACCGGGGAATATATGGAGTTTCATGCACCTTTACCGGATTATTTCGAAGACTTACTAAGAAAATTACGTGCCACCTAGATCATAAGATCCAGGTGGTCTTTTTGATGCCAGTGGAGATAGGTTAAAAATACAAGATATAAATAACTGTTAAATATGGATAAATTATGGATTTTTCAGAAATTTAGTTGTATAATAATATTATAAGATAACTGGAAGGAGTGATCAATATGAGTAAAAACTTAGTGATTGCACTTGGAAGGCAATGTGGGAGTTCTGGTAAGGTAATTGGTGAAAAGCTGGCTACAGCGCTTGGGGTTAAATGCTATGATAAGGAATTACTGGCACTGGCTGCCAAAAACAGTGGTTTATGTGAAGAATTATTTTTAAGTCATGATGAAAAGCCAACCAATAGCTTTTTATATTCTCTGGTTATGGATACATATAATGTTGGATTAACAAGCTCTGGCTATATGGATATGCCAATTAATCACAAGATTTTTCTTGCACAGTTTGATACCATTAAGAAACTGGCAGAGGAAGAATCGTGTGTTATTGTCGGAAGATGTGCAGACTACGCACTGGCGGATAATCCAAATCTGGTTTCCGTGTTTATTACTGCAGATGATAAAGACAAAATTCAGTCTTTAAAAGAACTGTATGAGATTGATGATGCAAAGGCCAAGGAAGTTATGGTTAAAACAGACAAAAAGCGTTCCAGCTATTATAACTACTATTCCAATAAAAAGTGGGGAGATGTAAGAAGCTACGATTTATGTATTAATCGCAGTCCGATTGGAGTGGATGGTGCGGTGGATATGATACTAAAGTATATCGATGTGAGGGTACAGGGGAAAAGTGCGCAATCGTAATCCCGTTGACATTGCTTATTAACAGTGATAATGTTTGAATATACAAAATAATGTAAATTAGCAGGCTGGAAATTTCCCGGATCACGGAAATTCCAGCCTGACTATTCTTTCTTTTACAAAAACAATTCTATTCTACAGTCACGGATTTGGCCAGATTCCTTGGCTGATCCACATCTAAATTTTT
>JAQSYE010000287.1 GCA_029256305.1 Lacrimispora sp.
TCCAGCCTGCTGCTCAGTTCTCTGCCCGGATATAAATCGCGCCAGCCTAAGTTGACGCAGACCTCCACATATCCGTCAGGCATAACCGGACCAGGAACTCCCATTCCTATGCCTTTGATCTCATCAAAAGAAAGATTAAGCTTCTTAAGTGTTTCCAGAATGGAGGCAGATACATCATCAAGAATGTATCTTCCGCTCTCCTCCGTTCTGGTACCAACCTCCCACTTATGAAGAAGTTCCCCTGTTATTTCAAATATTCCGATCTTAACAGATGTTCCTCCCACATCTATGCCAATACACTTTTTTTCCATGTCCCGATACGCTCCTTTATGCTTTTGTATCATAGCTGAAGTATTAATTATAAGGATTTTGCCACTTCTGCTACATGCTCGGGCGTAAATCCGAAATGGTCAAATAAGAGATTAGCCGGTCCGCTCGCTCCAAACCCGGTCATGGTCACATAAGCACCGTCAAGGCCTACATATTTACCCCAACCGAAATCGCTTAACGCTTCCACTGCCACACGTTTTCTCACTGCCTTTGGTAGCACGGATTCTTTATATTCCTGACTCTGCTCCTCAAATAAATCCATACATGGCATGGAAACTACGCGGACTTTTCTGTCAGAAAGAAGCGCTTTCGCATTGACAGACAGTTCCACTTCCGATCCGCTTGCAATAAGAATCAGATCCGGTGTTCCTTCACAGTCATCAATTACATAGCCTCCCTTTAATGCATCTTTACTGCTTCCTGGCATAGGAGTCAGATTCTGTCTTGTGAGAACCAGAGCTGTCGGTGTCTTTTTGGAGGTTAATGCAGAGTACCATGCTGCTTCTGTTTCTGTTTCGTCACAAGGACGGAATACATGGAAGTTTGGCAAAGCACGTAACATGGCAAGCTGCTCAATTGGCTCATGAGTAGGACCATCTTCGCCAACACCAATACTGTCGTGTGTGAATACAAAGGATAACGGAACTCCCATCAAAGCAGAAAGGCGTGCCATTGGTTTTGTATAATCACTGAAAACAAAGAAGGTAGACACGTAGGTACGAAGTCCGCCGTGAAGCATCATACCGTTTCCTATGGCTGTCATTCCAAGTTCCCGGACTCCAAAATGCATGTTTCTGCCGCCGGGGTTCTCCTTACTATAATCTCCCATATCCGACATATTTGTCTTATTGGAAGGTGCTAAATCAGCAGATCCGCCGATTAAGTTTGGCATATAAGTCTTAATTCTGTTTAAAATCTGTCCGGATAAATTTCTGGTAGCATCCGCTTTTTCCGGTTTTTTCCAGAAATCAGCACATGCCTCAATGGATTTTTCTCCTGCATCCGGATCATGATAAGCACTCCACAATCCTTCCATATCAGGATATTCCTGACAGTATGCAGCAAACATTACATTCCATGCAGCCTCTGTCTCAGCCTTTTCCTCAGCAAGCTCTCTATAATGGCTGTAAACTTCCTCTGGAACAAAGAATGGTTCCATAGAAGGCCAACCCAGGTTTTCCTTTAATGCAGTAATATTGTCCGCTCCCAGAGGTTCTCCATGAGCACTTGCCTTACCCTGCTTTGCAGGACAGCCATATCCAATCTGAGTCTTTATAGTAATAAAGGATGGATGTTCGGTGTCAGCCTTTGCCGCTTCGATTGCACGACCAATAGCTTCCAAATCGTTACCATCTTCAACGGTAATAATCTGAAAACCAAATGCTTCCATACGTTTCTGTACATTCTCAGTAAATGCGATTTCTGTACTTCCTTCAATGGAAATTTTATTGGAATCATAAAAAACAATTAATTTACCGAGACCAAGCGTTCCAGCGAGAGAAAATACTTCGGAGGAAATTCCTTCCATCATGCAGCCGTCTCCGCCCATAGCATAGGTATAATGATCAACCACCGGATAGTTGTCTTTATTAAATACAACAGCAAGATGGCTTTCGGCAATTGCCATACCGACTGCCATACCCATACCTGCACCAAGAGGACCAGTAGTTGCCTCAACACCAACCGTGTGGCCATACTCCGGATGTCCCGGGGTTTTAGAACCAAGCTGGCGGAAATTCATCACATCCTCTTTCGATAAATTACCATATCCAAACAAATGAAGCAGAGAGTACAATAACATGGATCCGTGACCTCCGGATAAAACAAAGCGGTCTCTGTTGGCCCATGTTGGATCTGCCGGATTATGATTCATGTGATTTGCCCATAATTCATATGCAGCAGATGCACATCCTAAGGGAAGTCCCGGGTGTCCTGAATTGGCTTTCTGGATTGCATCAGCTGAAAGGATGCGGATTGCATTAATTGACATAGTATCGATGTTGCTCATTGGTATTGTCCTCCTATTTGTAATCTAATTTCTTTCATGTTCTGGGGTCCGGATACGATCAGAGTATTAGGAAATCTACCGTTTCGGATTTTCGTTATGGGAAAATCAAATGTACCGGAAAACTTAAGCCTTCCTGACATATTATAGACTCTGCAAGAGTCTTCATTATACAAAATTACCAGGTTTCCGTCAATATCAGCATGCGTGTATGGATATTGGAAACTATTGGTAAACATCAGGCTCCCATTGGCTTTATATACAGAAAGCTTATAAGGGTTTTCCCCCTCAGGATTATCAATAATCATTCCTGCATACTTGTCTGAATTAAACACACTTTTTATCTCATCTTCAGCCGGTACCTGTTTCAGCAGTTCCGGAGAAAGTGCATTCTTTGTGGAATAAAAGGAAATACCGTTATCTGCAAATGCGCAGGCATAGGTGTCATCAAGAAACTTTACCTGTGCTACAAGTGTTGACTCATAAGGTTCATCAAATCCACCCACAAGCCTGTCCGGTACACTTTTACCAATTTCTGCAAAATTATGAAAGGCAACCCTTCCATTCATTGTCCCATTCTTTAAAAACGCATAGGATCCAATCAGCTGTGTTCCGTCAGGAGATAAACCAATATCAACCGGATAACCGGAATCGCCTCCCAAAAGAGCCTTGATTTTCACATCCAAAGCGCTGCCATCCCGTTTATAAAAATACACATAATTGGAAGTTGTATCTTCTAAGATCGCCGCCACGACTCCATGAGCAGATACGGAAGCCTTTATAATAGGTAGTACCGTATTGGCCACTCCGATATTACCCGTCTTATCAAAGATATAGATGGAATTGCCCTGCTGATCGGCAATGACCACATAAGGGCCATTTACACTGGCAACCGGTGATTTCATCTCATAACTTTGTATCCATACCTCTTTTCCCTGGTCATCGATATACGAAGCTCCATCCTTGCTATATTTCAGCACGTTGGTACCGAAACTTAAATATCCTACATAGCTTCCCTCATTCAGCGATTTTTCCCAGATGACACTGTATCCAGTATACTGATAGTAATTAAAATATGTATACAGACTGACTGCACCTGCAGACAGGATAAAAAGCACCACCAGAAAAATCTTCATTTTTTTCTTTTTAACCTTGGTGCGGGCTCTTTTTATGATTTCATTACTGTCCTCGTCCTTTTGCGGTGAGGCCGGGACAATCTGACGCCGCAGCTGGTCTTTTTTTATCTCTCTGTTCATAGAGTTCATATCGCTCATGCAGTTTCTCCTAAAAATGCCCATATATAATTGTAGTATACATCAAATCAGAGAGAAACGCATT
>JAQSYE010000288.1 GCA_029256305.1 Lacrimispora sp.
ATACTTTATTACATTATAAGAATAAATCAGCATGATTCAAACGTCAAGCGATTCCTGCCTGATGGCTTCTTCCTTTTTTATCTGAATTAACATTCCATCCACGACTTTTGCCCCCGGCACAAGAGCCTCCTGTCCAGATGTCACTAGACCGCCATCAAACCATTTTTTAATCTGGCTCCTGGATAATGCAAGTTCACCTGCAAGCAGGGCATCTGCCCTCAGCTTAAGCCCCGACGGATTTTTTATCTGTATCTCCATATACGCGGCTTCATTAACCTGTGTGACTGTTTCTGTCTTAAGTATATGAAACCCGGTTTTTAGTTCCGCAATTTCCGCCTTGTTTTTTATAAACAGTTCCCTGTCACTTCCATAGCTGGCTGCCAGTTCATGACTGTTGCTTAAAAATCCCTCATACTCCGTTTTATTTATGTTCTCTGGATTTGCCCGTTCTATAATGGTCATATTCCAGGAAGTATCACAATGACTGCAGCGGAAAATCAGCCATATATCAATCAGTTTTCCATTGGCGTTCACCCTGAATTTTCCGCTGTTTTGAAATTCTGTTTTTCCTTTGCATTTTGGACACCTTCTTATGACAGCGGGCAGCTGATCCGGGACAATCAGCCACAGTTTCCGTAAATTACGATTCATATCTTCCTCCATATTGTTGTCTTTACGGATAACTCTACTATGAACAGTGCCGCCTTCCCACCTCACTTTCGTTTATGAAATAAAAAAAAGGCAGCGCATCATTGTTTTAATGATACACCACCAATATCTTTTTTCTTTTCCTGGAGTACGATTCTTTGAATGCTCTTCTCTGACAAATAATAACGCTCTGCCAGAATCTTCACACAAAATCCCGATACATAATCTTTATAGATGGAGCGGTCCCGCCGTTTTCGTTCTTCTCTGGCTCCGGTACCTTCTCCCCAGGTTCTTTTATTTTCCTGTTTTCTGGGGATGTATACATACTCCCCGTCAATATACTTCTGAATCAGTTCCACCAGCTCTTCTGGTAGAATTTCATTAGCCTTCTGATAGCGCATCGCTGCCTCCCAAACATATTTTCTGTCCGGTTTAGCAAAGGCTATACAATTACTTATATTTTCACTGCATAACCCAGGCTATGCAGTCTTTGCTGGTTCCATCATAAAATAACCCGCCCCCTTTTTCTTACTCGTTCGCTCGCTGTATCATTTCCATTTTATCACAGGATTGCAAAAAAAACACCTCATACTTGATACAGATTTAAATATGATCACGCTTTAACTTTTTACGACCACGCCTAAATATTTAGCCAGCTCAGCCGCCTGATACAAATCCACCACTGCCCCCTTTAATTCCCTGCACTCATCAGACAGCACAAGCCCATGTATGGTGCAGCTGGTAAAATCCATTCCTTTCAGCATAGTTTTAAAGAAGCTGGCATTGTCTAAGTTCACCTGCTGCCACAAAATATCCTTCACGCGGCACTGGGTAAGAAATCCCCCGTCCAACTGGGAACTGGTAAACTGTATATGCTCCATCTTGGATCCATCAAAATTGGCATAGCGAAAATTGCAGTCCAAAAATCTTGAATGAAGCATGGTACTGCCACAAAACCGGGTACCAACTCCTTTCGAAGAAATAAATTCCGTCCGGTTAAAGTAGCAGTCTTCCAGACCGCAGTTGGAAAAATCGCAGGAACGGAAAATAACATCGGTAAATTCCCCTTTTTCAAAGGAGCAGTCCTGAAACAGACAGTTTTCAAAGATCACCGCGGAAAACTGCATACGCGAAAAATCCTCTTCGCTCATACGGACGTTTTGTATCAGTGCATCTCTGATTTCTTCTTCCATCTCTTTTTTTCTGTGCAATTCCTTTTCCTCTGTTAGGATTAATTCCTCTTCCCCTGAAAGGATTGGTGCAAGCAGCTTCTCTTTCATTTATCCATGCTCCTCGTTTTTATTATTCTGCCTCTTATTATGCCACATAGCTTCTGTCTGGACAATCAGAAATGAGCCGAAGCTTATAAATTTATACATAGGCACCGACTATCAATGATTGAATAAAGGCCGAACAGAGCCGATTGGATTTTTACGGATACAACGCTTATAATTAAAAAAGCAAGATTGTTAAAAAAATATTTATTAATACCAGGAGGAATGAACTATGAGTAAATTATCCAAGGAAGAATTTCAATCCTATTTAATGCAAATCCGTAAGCTGGCGGAAGGACCGTTGGAAGAGATCCAGAAGGAAGTAGAGGTTACCAATAAATTCCCCAAAGAATTTTATGATCTGTCAATTAAAAATGATTTATACCGCTGTGCACTCCCAGTAGAATACGGCGGCTACGGTCTGTCTGAGCTTGAGATCTTACAGGTACAGGAAGAATTCTCCAGAGGACCGGGCGGAATGAGAATGCATCTTCACTATGCAATGGACTTAAACTGGAGAATTCTTGATGATTACGGCAGCAAGGAACTGAAAGATGAATACATGAACAAGTTCCAGGACAAATCCGTATTCACCTGTTTTGCACTGACTGAAGCAACCGGCGGAACCGGTGCTGATTTACATACCATGGCAGTTAGGGATGGCGATTCCTACGTATTAGATGGAGAAAAGACTTTAATCTCCCATACAGACTGCTGCGAATTTGCTTATGTAATTGCAGTTACCAATCCTGATTCCAAAAAGGATGACAGACTTTCCGCATTCTTCGTTCCAATGGACGCTCCTGGATTTGAAGTAATCAACATGCCTCATATGATGGGCTGCCGCGGTGCCGGACACGGAGATTTAAAATTCACAAACTGCAAGATTGACAAGAAGTATTTATTAGGAAAAGAAGGCCAGGGCCTTGAAATTGCCATGCATTCTTTATCTGTATCCCGTGCTCATATCGCTGCAAGCAACTTAGGTATGGCTCAGAGAATGCTGGAACTTTCCTTACAGTATGCAAATGACCGTGTAACTTTTGGAAAACCAATCGGTACCCGTCAGGCTATCCGCTGCAAAATTGCCGATATGTCCATGATGGTTCATGCACTGCGCTGCATGGTTTACGATTTTGCAAAATCCTATGAAGTGAATCCAACCGGCGAGTACATTGAAGAAAAAGCAGCAATGTGCAAGCTGTACAGCATTGATACCACCAGAAAAGTCAGCGATGAGATGTTAGAGATCTTCGGCGGAGTCGGCTACTTTGAAGACTGCAAATACGGTCCTGTAGAACGTCTTTACCGTGACTGCCGCGCAATGTGGCTGGAAGAAGGCGCTCCTACCGTTCAGCGCATCACCATTTCTAAAAATACCATCAAGCATGGCGCACAAATGGAATACATCATCTAACAGGAATTCACCTTGGGGTCATCCGGTTCCGTATGGACCTGATGACCCCGGGTTTTTGTAAAGGAGGATCAACATGAAACCTTTAGAGGGAGTAAAAGTAGTAGATTTAACCACATATCTTGCAGCCCCTACCACAGTCCGCGTTCTCGGGGAATGGGGCGCTGACTGCATCAAGATCGAGTCCGCCAAGGGTGATCCTGCAAGAACACAGGGCGCAGTATTTAATATGCCCTACGAAGACGATGAAAACCTGGCATTTGATGTTGCCAACATGAACAAACGCTTTATCACCCTGGATTTAAAATCCGAAAAGGGTCTGGAAATC
>JAQSYE010000062.1 GCA_029256305.1 Lacrimispora sp.
ATCACGCTTAAATATTCTATGGCATAATCCAGCCAGAGCCTGGCTTCCTCGTATTCCCCCAGAAGTGTAATGCAGCAGGGAATAATGACAGAAGACAGGGAACGGACGGCGTGGCTGTCATACAGAGAATAATGAATTCTGGTCCTGACAATGATATGATCCGCCACCTGCTTGGTCCGCACAAATATCTGTCTGCTCACCAGGGACCGTTCTTCCTCCGTAAGATATTCATACAGCCAATCATATCCAAAGGCCAGGCCGTAAACCACTCGGAATGCACATTCGTCATTGTAATCCCGTTTGGTGGGGCCGTCACTGTCCCATGAGGCCATTTCCAAAAGCCCTGCTTTCGCCTGGTCAATCAGCTCCCGGTCCCTTAACAGTACGCCGGCTGTGGCCAGGGAACGAATGTGACAGAGGGCTTCCTGGCAATCCATGTAGTTCTGGCGCCAAAGGGGAATTACACGCTTGTTTTCTGGATACGGCAGAGGCTCTCTCACAAATTCCAGGTTCTTATATTCCATTACAGAACAGCGGTAAAAGGTCTCAAATCCACAATAGTCAGGATCCTTTTCCAGCTCCTCCTGAAATTCTGCGATTTTCTGTCTGTTCAGCCAGATGCGGGGATGCCCACTGTCTCCCTGGGTATAACGGTCCTTTCTGGAAGGCAGCGGGGTTTTTGCCGCATTTTTACTCATTTCAAACCGACGGATACGGCTGTAAGTATATTCTCCGTCCTCCAGGCCGTATCTCCAATAATAGGTTCCCGGCTCCAGAACATGGTCCAGGGTAGAAAAATTGTAGGGCAGATGCCGCAGCTCTTCTGTCTTTCCCTCCGGAAAGTCCTCGAAAGCAGACAGCTGAAGACGGTATTGCAAATCCTCGTCGGCGGCGGGAACCCAGGTGAAACGTGGCGGATTTTCCAGCAGGACCTGGTCGTCCGGCTGGTACTTAATGCTTAGAACGGACTCTCTGGTTTCCAGTAATTCTTTCATATCTCGTACTCCTTACTTCTGTTTTTATCGCTTTACCAGATCATAAACTCTTTTCCGAGAAGCCTTGAAATGCCTTCTACAAAGAAATAATCCCCATAAATAATCGGTACATGTGTTTCATTCTCTCTTCCATATGCCACGGTTCCATTCTGAAGGATTCCATCCTCTTCCTGATTCCAGTTACAATGGCTGCCAGCCAGCGCCATCAGTATCTTTTGAGCACTTTCTCTGTACAGCGGCTTTTCCAGATCAGGAACCATTTCAGCAATCTGCAAAAGCCCGCAGGCCGCACATGCGGAGGCTGTGGTATCCCAGCTGACCGGCTCTTTCGGCGCTCTGAAGTCCGTAAGGGCGATATAGTCCGTAAGGGCCGTGTTTGCCAGAAAATAATGAGCGATCTTTTTTGCCGCATCCAAATATTCCTGGTTGCCGGTATGCATAAATGCCAGAGCAAAGCCGTAGATTGCCCACGCCTGGCCTCTGGACCAGGAGGAGCCGATTCCATAGCCCTGTCCTCCCGGGCATTCCAGCAGTTCTCCGGTAGATGGGTCTAAAATTCCAATGTGGTTGCAGGAACCATCCTCACGCAGGAGCACCCGGATTGCTGTATGGGCATGGAGATTGGCAATTTCTGAATACCTTGGGTCGTCAAGCACTTCCGACGCCCAGTAGAGCAGCGGAATATTCATCAGGCAGTCTACAATCATCCAGCCTGTTTTATCTAAGTTCCAGGCCCTGATATAGCCGCCTGCCGGATTAAATCTTCCCGACAACAAATTGGCCGCGTGAAGCCCCCGTACCTTCGACTCTTCCCGCCCGGTCAGCCGGTAATCCGCCACCGCCGTGTGCAGAAACTGAAAACCTACGTCGTGGTGAAGTCCGACAAACTCCGCTAACGCCCGGTCCATGGCCGCTTCCGAATACTCCGCCGTTTTTTTATAAATTTCATCTCCCGTTCCATGATACATCTGCCAGAGCAGCCCGGCCCAGAAGCCATTGGTCCACCAGAAATTATTTTCTTCCCGCATGTCCGTTTGATAATGCCCATTTTCCGGAATATAGGGAATTTTCTCCCCCAGCCGCTTGCATTCCGCTTTCAGCTTTTTCTCTATTTTTCCGTAAATCTCCAGTAGTGTTTCCTTCACGATTCTGATCCTCCGTTTTTTATTCTTTTACTGCTCCGATCATAGTGCCCTTGGTAAAGTGCTTCTGCAGGAATGGATACACACACAGAATCGGTACCGTTGCCACAATAATCGTCGCATACTTGATTGTCATGCCGATGGCCTCCGTATCCAGAGCGCTGGATCCTGCCGTCATGGAGCTGACGTCGTTCTGCATCAGAATCTCCCTTAAAATAACCTGAAGGGGATACATTTCCCTGGTGCGGATGATAGCGGAAGCCCAGAACCAGGAGTTCCAGATACTGACTCCGTAATAGAGAACCATAACCGCCAGAATGGCTTTGGAAAGCGGAATTACGATCTGCATCAAAATGGTGATATGACTTGCTCCGTCAATCTGAGCCGCTTCAATTAAGCTCTCCGGAATGCTCTCAAAAGAGGTCCGAAGAATGATCAGATTATAGGTGCTGATCATAAAGGGAACAATGAGCCCCCATAAGGAATTGGTCATCCTTAAATCCTTTAAGTTTAAATAAAAAGGGATCATTCCGCCGGAGAAAAACATGGTAAATACAATCAGCAGCATAATCGGACGCTTGAACATCACCCGCTTTCTGGACAGGAAATACGCTCCCAAAGAGGTCATGATCAAATCTAAAAATACGCCAACTACAAGGATAAATAATGTATTTAAATATCCCCGTCCTATCATAGGGTTTTTAAATACCTTTTTATAAGCATCAATGCTCCAGCCCACCGGTTTTATCAAAAGTCCCGTATGCTGTGTCAGAAGGTTGCTGTTACTGAAAGAGGCCACCGCCACATACCATACCGGATATAGGCACAGGACTATGAGCAGAGTAAGAAATATATAATTGAACACTGAGAACGCACGTTCTCCTTTTGATTTTTTGACTTTCATGGTTTCTGCTCCTCTCTTACCACAAGCTGGTTTCGCTGTAACGTTTTGACATTCTGTTGGTAAACAGCAGCAGACCAAAGTTAATGGCCGAATTGAACAGACCAATTGCTGTGGAATAGCTCCAATCCTGCTCTAAAAGACCGATCCGGTAAATATAAGACGAAATAATGTCGGCAGTTTCATAGGTCGAAGGATTATATAACAAAATTGTTTTTTCATATCCCATATTCATCAGGGAACCCATTTTTAAGATGAACATGATTACAATGACCGGAGCAATGGCGGGCAATGTGACGTGGATTAACTGCTTCCATTTTCCTGCGCCGTCAATCTGGGCAGCTTCATAGAGCTGGCTGTCCACGCCTGCAAGTGCGGATAGATAGATTATGGAGCCCCAGCCTACTTCCTGCCAGATACTGGACAATACATAGATGGAACGGTACAGCTTCGGGTCCTGCAAAAGGGGGGAACTTTTCCCCCCGAACATGGTGATCACGTCGTTGAAGAGCCCGGTTGTCATGCTGAAATCGGTCAGCATGCCCGTCACGACGATCAAGGATATAAAGTGGGGAAGGTAAGTAACCGTCTGCGTTATGCTCTTGAATTTTTTGTTCCTCACCTCGTTTAAAAGAAGTGCAAGAATGATAGGAGCAGGAAATCCAAGAATTAAATTGTAAACGCTCAGCAATATTGTATTTCTGATGAGCCTTATAAAATAGACGCTTTTAAAGAAACGTGTGAAATTGGCAAATCCCACCCAAGGACTGCCCGTAACTCCCAGTGCGGGAGAATACTCCTTAAAAGCAATGATTGCACCGTACATGGGCTTATAGTGAAATAAGATATAAAAGATCAAAACGGGAATCATTATGAAATACAAGGAACGATTCCGCTTCCAGTCTTTTTTTATCTGGTAACTCAACTTCATAATATATAGCTCCTTTTTTCTGTTTTCGGAAAGGACTGTTGTTTTCAACAGTCCTTTCCATTTTCTTTCCTATCTTGAGTTATAGCGTTCCAAGGCTGCATTTTGAATTTCCAGAGCCCGGTCTAGTCCCATATTATTTATGTTCTTTACGTAGTCATCGAATTTATCCAGACTCTCTGTTCCAAACATAAATTTAAGTGTCATCTCATCACGATATGTATTGATTTCATTCATGATTGTTGAAAATTCCTTGCTTTCGTCCGAGGTTGGTGTGATCGGAGGAAGCAGATGGGCTTTACCATTGGAATCTCCCCATACTTCCGGAGTTTCTTTCTGCTCATACAGCGTGTAGTACTGCTCCAGATAACGGGCATCCTGCACGAACGGACCGTTGTAGTTGCCGCGGATGTATCCGGACATTGCCTGTGATATAGGAAGTCCGTCAGGATTTTTCATGATTAAATCCGTATAGGTTGGATAACCATCCACCATAGTATAGGATTCGCCTTCGATTCCGAAGTTAAAATACATGTGGCCTTCTTCACCATAAGCATAATCCATTAATTTAGCCGCCCGCTCAATATCCTTGCAGGAGGTGGTGATCGCTACAGATGCTCTTCCTGAATAGGGATTTTCAATCTGGCCGAATTCTGCTTTTTCTCCCTTTTTCAGAGTTGGCGGCGGTGCTGCCACGAGCTTGTAGGAAGGATTGGAGGCCTGAGCCGCTGCGGTCCATGTACCCATACGGCTTCCTGCCTGTCCCATGGATGCACCAGAGACTCCGTTGGTCATCTTCGCACTTACCTGATCACTCTTAAGGGTCGCGATATCCGGATCAATGAGCCCCTCTGAGTACCACTGGGCCATAGTTGTCAGAAACTGCTTATAACCGTCTTCTGTCGCTCCAAAATGGACTTTTCCATCACTTCCAATATAGAAAGAACGGTTTGTGCCATATGCATAGGCAAATGGATCAGATGTTAAATACTGGCCATTGGTATACTCAAAAGTATATGGCGCTACCGCTCCCTTTTTCTCCTTAAACGCTGTCAGGACCGTATGCCAATCATCCATTGTCTCAGGAACTTCCAGTCCTAAATCTACCAGCCAGTCTGCACGAAGCATTAAACCGATGGTATTTAACAATTTCGCGTCGCCGCGGATGAATGGAAAGGAATAGTAATTCCCGTCATCAGTCTTTATCATGCGGTCGATATCCGGATTTTCCTTTAAATATGCCTTTAAGTTAGGGCAGTACTTGTCAATGATGTCATTTAACGGAAGGATTACGCCATCCTTGATGGCTTTCTCCGGGCCGCCCGGATAATCCGTTACCCAGTTATATTCCATGAGATCCGGAAGATTTCCGTCTGCCAGAATCAGGCTGAACTGTTCTTTTAACTGTCCTGCCGGCGGATGTAAAAACTGGATGTCCACTCCTGTGCGCTCCATCCAACCCTTTCCAAATGACGTTTCCCCTAAATTAGCATAATTGGAAGAAACCGTAGATGTCAGCTCACACCAATACTGCAGCTGATCTCCGGCTGAAAGCGGATAAACAGATGCTACTGGCGCCGCTGCAGCACCCCCCCCTGCTGCTGTTGTTTCTGCTGCCGCAGCCGTTGTGGCCGCAGCGGTTGTTGCTGCTGATGTTTCGGTCGTTTCCTTAGATGAGCCGCAGCCAGCTAATGTTCCGGCAAGCATAGCAGCTGTCAGCAGTAATGATACCCCTCTCTTTTTCATTAATCGTTCTTTCTCCTTCCATTTTTGTTTTTCCGGCTCCCGGCTTTTGGCCTTTTGCCGTCTGTGCCATCATAATAGCATCGGAAAATATCTAAAGATATAGAAAAAATGCAAACTTCATGAGCAAAATGCCCAATTTACATTTGCATTTTTTGAATCAATTGTAAATTCTTTAAAATTTCTTCTTTAGCTGCCCTGGCGTTATGCCTTTTTTCTTCTTAAAGGCCCGGATAAACGTACCACTGTCCCGGAAGCCGGTGCGTTCTGCCACTTCCACTACGCTTATCCCTTCCTCCAGGAATTGCTCCGCATGTTCAATACGTACTGTATTGATATAATTTAACAGGCTGCCGCAGGTCTGCCTCTTATATATAGAAGAAAGATAAGCCGGTGTCATATCAAAATGCTGGCTGGTAATAGAAATATTCAAATCCGGGTTCATGTAATTCTCCTGAATAAATTTCTGTATGTTTTTGCTCAGGGTTTTGTCCTGACTGGTCTCCTTCTGGATTTCCGTCACCTTTTCGCAAATATGATCCAGCAGAAGTTCAAACTGATTCTTAACCTCTTCCGCCGGTCCCAGGACCTTCTGATCCGGCAGATCCAGTTCCCTGGCCGCTTCCCGGTAACCGCCGGAGTTCGCCCCCTTTAAGAGGGTCCCGATCATATCATAGATCAGACAGCGGAAAATATTTGCGGATACCTGGCCACCTAAATTCATGTCGAAGACCTGGCGCATGGTCTGTACCGCCTGCCGGCTGTCTCCCGTCTTTATGGCATTAATAATTTTCTCTTCCAGCTCTGCCGGATAGTCATATTCCGGATGAATATTTTTTACTTCATCATAGATGATCAGGGTGGTATCCAGAAGGTTTAAATACTCTTCCATGTCATACGCCTGCTGATATGACAGATGAATTCCGGCCATCCCCCGGCAGATGGAGCCGGTAAAGATTCTACTGACAAATCCAAAAGAATCCTCCGTCAGCTGCTGGAAGTTTTCAAATAGCTCTTTCAGCACCTGGATATGCTGATTCTCTCCGGTGGGAAGATTGACGATAGCCGCCACCCGTTCTCCGATCTCCAGCATTTCCACATAGAAACAGTTTAGGCACATCTCTTTGAATACATTGGTAATTACAAACTTCTGCAACGCATTTTCTTCAATGTCTTCTTTTCTGGCATCGGGTTCAAAGAGAATTACCACATTATAGCCCAGCTCCAGCTGGATCCCATAGGGTTCCATGGGTCTGCCGTCATAATAATCCTGAAGCAGCTGGATCAGGTAATAATTCTTCAGACTCTTCCTGTTGGAGGTTAAAAGGCGTTCTGTGTTCACCTGCTTCTGGAAAAAAAGATTGATCTGGTTATTCAGCCACTGGTATTCATTCTCATTTGCCTCTATTTCACGGCTTCCATGGTTTTTCATGGTTTCTAACAGCATCTTTACCGGATTATAATTTTTCCTGGTCATGTATCCTGAAATGGTAAAGCCTGTGATGACACACAGAAACAACCCCAGCACCGCTATCCTCTGGATCTCCTTTGCTTCTTCGTCAATCAGAGACGTAGGCGTGACAGTCACATATTTCCAAGCGGTTTTATTGGATTCGAGAACGGATATAATGCATGGCTTTTCTCCCTTTTCATTCACCAGATGATTTCCGGAGGTCAGGCCGTCATAGGTCAGTTTCTGACATTCCTCGCTTTCCGGATCGGCACTGATTTGCATGTTATCCTTATCAATTATCATAACATTCATGCCATCCGCCCATTTCATTGATACGAGCCTCTGTTTTATGCTGTTGTAATCCACGGCGATTCCGATTGTGGCCGATCGTTCACCGATGGCGGAATATAAGATAGTCATGGTGAAAACCAGAACATCGCCGCCTGATTTTTTATGGATGGACAGCACATCATTATAATGAAACCGGCTCATGTAGTCCTTAAATTTTTCAAATGGAAATTCATCGCTTTTATAATAAAGGTTATAATACATATCCGAAGACATAGTACCGTTGATACAGGAAACCTTCTGCGTATTGTTGAAGTAGACGAAAATATCTTCAATAAATTCTTCGGACATAGCAATTGTCTGCAGATCGTTAAAAAGGTGGTAGAGAGTCAGCTGGTCGTCGCTGCTGAAATCCTTTTTTGCCCTGCTGGCCAACTGTACATTGGCATCCAATGCCATCCTCGCGGAAATCTTCTGAATATTGTCAATCTCCTTATCCATATCTCTCTGCACCATCATCAAAAGACTTGTATTAAGTTCCTCTGCCTGCCGGCGCACCGACGTAAACGTATATCCATAAATTACGAATCCTAATAGAATTGGAACCGAAAGAATTCCCACATAAGATAAGAACAGCTTTAAATATACTTTGGATCTATTTTTCATAAATGTATATCTCCCCCTCTCCCCGCATACATTCTACCGAAAAATTTCCATTCTGTACATAAGCTTTTTTTTTAAACATGGGCGATTTCTCAAATTGCATATTGTTTCTGTGTTTTATCCATTGGTTTTTTTTTATTATTGTTGTAAACTCAAAATATAACAGGAACACAAAACCGGAAACCAAAATCAGAAATGAGGTACGCACAATGATTCTTTACCCAAAGTCCTATTCCATTCCCCCGCGTCTAGATGACCAAAGCAAAAGCCGGATTTTACAGAAAGCGGAAATTTCTTTGACAGATCCCATTCCCCATATTACCGACGAGGTCTGTTCCAACAGCCCCGGCTCCATACACGATTACTGTTCAAACGGCGATTACTGGTGGCCCGATCCTGACAGCCGTAACGGGCTTCCCTATATCCGCCGGGATGGCGAAAGCAACCCGGACAACTTCAATAGTCATCGCATAATTCTCCGGCAGATGCGCACTACTGTCGTCAATCTTGCATATGCCTATGTGCTGACAAAGGAGGAACGGTTCGCCGAACGGAGCGTCCGGATCCTCAAAGAATTTTTTCTGGATGAAACCACACGCATGAATCCCAACCTTTCTTACGCTCAGGCAATTCCCGGAATCTGCGCCGGACGAGGCATCGGTATCATTGATACGATCCATTTAGCAGATATTCCCTTTGTGATTCAGGCCATTAAAAACAGCCTGGCTATGACGGATGGGATTTATCGGGGATTGAAGAAGTGGTTTTCTAAATATTTAGGCTGGATGCTTACGGATGAAAACGGAATTGAAGAAATGAATGCTGACAATAACCACAGCGTCTGCTTTTTCATGCAGGCCGCCGTTTTTTCTCTTTTTACAGATAATGAAAGGATGGCAGGATTCTGCCGGGAACATTTTAAGAATGTGCTTTTAAAACAGATGGACGTGGATGGTTCTTTCCCGCGGGAGCTGGGCCGGACCAAGCCCTATAATTATTCCATATTTATCGTGGACAATTTAGTCACGATCTGTCATGTGCTGTCCACGCCGAAGGATGATTTATGGAAGTATGAGGATTCCGAAGGCAGAAGCATCCGGAAAGCAATTGATTTTATTTTTCCTTATGTAGCTGATAAAAGAAAATGGCCCTATGCCCAGGATATCGCCCACTTTGACGCTTTTCCGTCACGGGTATCTTTCATGCTGTTTGCCGGCTGCCGGCTGGGAATAAGCAGGCTGGTGCAGTTATACGAAAGCCTGCCCTTTGAATCAGTGGATGAAGAAGCCAGACGCAATGCCGCCATTCGACAGCCTCTGCTTTGGATGTGAGAGGGGGCTACCCGGAATCAAAAAATACTGACTGCCGCAGACAATTAAGCAACATTATAAAAGCATTGGTTCAATATATTCTTGCACCAGTTTGATTCTGTCCTTTGCATTTGGCACAAAAAGGGAGGCAATTGAAATTACAATTTCTCTTAGGTGTCGGTACTTTTTATGACTTCTTTAAACAACTCTGGAATGCTGATGACGACAATCAACTTCGTCAAAAAATCTTTCTCATTAATTGCTTTTTCATACTCATACCGGACGGTGCAAACCGTCCGGCCCCCCTAAAAGATATTTGATCTGTTTCCCAATGGCGGAAGCGGATTTTTTTTTGTCATTAGGATAACTTTAACGCCCACTCCCGACAGTCGATTACCTTCGTTGCAACTCCCTCATAAAACTCCGGTTCATGACAGATCAAAAGGATACTTCCCTTATATTCCATCAGTGACCTTTTCAGTTCTTCTTTTGCTTCCACATCAAGATGGTTAGTCGGCTCGTCTAACAGAAGAACGTTAGTTTCTCTGTTTAACAGCTTGCATAATCGAACCTTGGCCTGTTCTCCTCCGCTGAGTACGCGTACCTGGCTTTCAATATGATTGGTAGTAAGACCACATTTGGCAAGGGCCGAACGGACCTGATACTGGGTATAGGAAGGAAACTCTTTCCAAATCTCTTCAATGCAGGTGGTGGTATTTCCAGGAGCCATCTCCTGTTCAAAATAACCGATGGACAGATAATCTCCCAGCTCCACGTTACCGTTTAGGGAAGGAATCAATCCCAGAATGCTTTTTAGCAAAGTAGTCTTTCCAATGCCGTTAGCTCCCGATAAAACCACCTTATCCCCTCTTTCCATGATCAGTTCCAATGGTTTTGATAATGGCTCGTCATATCCGATTACCAGCTCCTTCGTTTCAAAAATCAGTTTTCCTGCCGTACGCGCCTCCGCAAAATGAAACTCGGGCTTTGGTTTGTCTTTTGAAAGCTCAATCACATCCATTTTGTCCAGCTTTTTCTGTCTGGACATCGCCATATTCCTTGTGGAAACCCGGGCTTTGTTGCGCGCCACAAAATCTTCCAACTCTGCGATTTCCTGCTGTTGTCTCTTATATGCAGACTCCAGCTGTGCCCGCTTTACCGCATGAACCTCCTGAAACTTGTCATAATCTCCCACATAGCGGTCCAGCGCCTGATTCTCCATGTGATAGATGATATTTACTACGCTGTTTAAAAACGGAATATCGTGGGAAATCAGAATAAATGCATTCTCATACTCCAGAAGGTAACGTTTCAGCCATTCTATATGCTGTACATCCAGGTAATTGGTCGGCTCGTCCAAAAGAAGAATATCCGGCTTCTCGAGCAGAAGCTTTCCTAAAAGGACCTTGGTTCTCTGGCCGCCGCTCAGCTCCGTCACATCCTTATCAATTCCCATATCACTTAGTCCCAATGCTCTTGCAACTTCCTCCACCTTGGAATCAATGACATAAAAATCATGGGCCATTAATAGATCCTGAATTGTTCCCAGCTCTTCCATCATGGAATTCATGGTTTCCTCGTCTACCTCTCCCATTCGGTCACAGATATCATTCATCTGTTCTTCCATCTGAAATAGGAAAGCAAATGCGCTTTTTAAAACGTCGCGGATTGTCATTCCCTTTTCCAAAACAGTATGCTGGTCTAAATAACCAACACGGACTCTCTTTGCCCACTCGACTTTTCCTTCATCCGGCTGAAGCTTCGCCGTTATGATATTCATAAATGTGGATTTTCCCTCCCCATTGGCTCCGATCAGGCCGATGTGCTCTCCCTTTAATAACCGGAATGACACGTCCTGAAAAATGGCGCGGTCTCCAAATCCATGGGTTAAATGCTCTACGTTCAATATACTCATCAAAAAACTCCTTCATAAGTGCAATTCCACTAACCGAAACATCATAATTCTACATGAATGAAGCAATTAAGGCAAGTAGATTTTGCCTCTGCCTTATGCATTTCGGTTGCAAATGCGGACAAAACCGTATATGATAGATCCAATATGAATACTTGGAGAAAGGAATATAAGCATGTACGTATATACTTGGTATCAGTGGCTACTGTTTTTTTTCATTTACTGCTTTATCGGCTGGGTAATCGAATCAACTTATGTTTCCGTAAGGAGTTCCCATTTCGTGAACCGGGGATTTTTAAGGCTTCCCTTACTTCCGCTCTATGGCAGTGGTGCAATCCTCATGCTTTTCCTATCTCTTCCTGTGAAAGGGAACCTGCTACTTGTTTTTCTCTTTGGTATGCTCGGCGCCTCAGTTCTTGAGTACTTAACCGGTTATATTATGGAACGATTATTTAAAATGAAATACTGGGATTACAGCAACAACCCTTTTAATTTAAACGGATACGTCTGTCTTGGTACTTCCATCGCCTGGGGATTTCTCACCATTCTTTTAACGGAATTGGTGCACCGCCCTTTAGAATGGCTGGTTTTCCACCTGGATGCAACGACGTGCATCTTCCTTGTAGCAGGAATTGGCAGCCTTTTTGTCTATGACACCATTCAGTCCACCAAAGCAGCTCTTGATCTTGGCAAGGTACTGGAATCCTTAACTAAAATCAGGTCAGAACTTGAAGACGTTCAGGTGCAGATGTCTCTATTAAAAGCAGAAACCGCCCAGAAAGTTTACGAGTTAACATCTGAGACCATGCAAAAGGCTGCTTCCGTAAAAGAAGAAACCATGGTGAAGCTTACCTCTTTCAAAACAGAAACAACCAATGCAATCATGGAATCCGCTTTGGTAGAGAGGTTCCAGGCCCTGAATGAAACCAGGGAAAAACTAACAGGACGGCTCACCTTTTATCCCAAGAGTCTTCTTAGACGAAACCCCACCGCTTCATCCCGTCTGTTTGGAGACGCTCTTCGGGAATTAAAGGAGAATGCAAAAAAATTCAAAAAATAGCAATAAAAAAGAAGGATTCCAAATTGGAGTTCCTTCTTTTTTTTATTAATCTATATCATCTGATCTACCATTTCCATAAGAGCCTTTCCCAGTTTCGCAGATTTCTCTTCTGCATCTGCCATTGAGGTCCCTTTAATGCCATAATAGAACTTAATCTTTGGTTCTGTTCCGGAAGGTCTGACGCATAACCATGCATTCTCATCCAGTTCATAATAAAGCACGTCAGAAGACGGTAAGCCGGTAGGCTCTACCGTTCCTGTTTCCATATTCTTTACCGTGTCAGCTTTATAATCTCTCGCTGAAAGAACCTTATATTCGCCAAACTCAGATGGTGTTTTGCTTCGCATGGTTTCCATAATCGCGCGGATCTTGGCCTGGCCTTCAATGCCCTTTAATCCGATTGCGTTAACAGCATCTTTATAATATCCATATTTCTCATACATTGCAATCATAGCATCCCAAAGACTCATGCCTTTTGTCTTATAATAGGCTGCAGCCTCACAAAGAGCGGCTGTTGCAGAGATTGCATCTTTATCCCTGGCATAGGTGCCGATCAGGCATCCATAACTTTCTTCCAGACCAAACAGATAAGTTCCATAACCGGTGGCTTCTTCCTTTAAGATCTGCTGCCCGATATACTTAAACCCGGTGAGAACCTCAATGAGTTCACATCCATAAGACTTTGCCACTGCATCAACCAGATTGGTTGTTACGATTGACTTTACCACCTGTCCGTCAGATGGAATATCATCCCGTTCCTGCCTCTGGCTTAATACATACTCGCAGAGCAGAGAACCAGACATATTGCCAGTAAGGGGAATATACTCTCCGGATTTATAATCCTTCACATAAACTCCCAGCCGGTCTGCATCTGGATCAGTAGCTAAAACCAGGTCCGCATCCTTTTCTTTTGCCAGGGAAAGCCCCAGTTTAAATGCTTCCTCTGCCTCCGGATTTGGATAGCTGACAGTCGGAAAATCACCATCTGGCAGTTCCTGCTCCGGTACCACATATACATGGGTAAATCCAAGCTCCTTTAAGACTCTTCTTGCCGGAATATTGCCTGTACCATGGAGAGGGGTATAAACAATGGAAAGTTCATCCTTCATCTCATCAATTGCAGACTGATTCATAACCTGTGCCTTCACCTGTGCGATGTAATCATCATCCACAGCTTTGCCGATTATCTCATATTTATCTGCTGCAACCGCTTCTCGTCTTGTCATCGTCTTAACCGTAGAGATATCCGTTATCGCTAACACCTCTTCAGTAACACCCCTGTCATGAGGAGGTGTAAACTGTGCGCCGTCCTCCCAATAAACCTTATATCCGTTATATTCCGGGGGATTGTGGCTGGCTGTGATGTTAAGACCTGCAATACAGCCCAGTTTTCTCACAGCAAACGAAAGCTCCGGAGTAGGACGCAGAGATTCAAACTTATATGCTTTGATTCCATTGGCAGCAAGTGTCAGTGCAGCTTCCTCTGCGAATTCCGGAGACATATGTCTGGAGTCATATGCTATGGCTACGCCTTTATGGGCTCCGCCCTGTTTTATGATATAATTTGCAAGGCCCTGGGTGGCTTTTCTGACCACATAGATATTCATGCGGTTGATGCCCGCTCCGATCACACCTCTTAAACCGGCGGTCCCGAATTCCAGATCCTGATAGAAACGCTCTTTGATTTCATTGTCATCATCTATTACCCTTTGAAGTTCTTCTTTCGTTGCCTCATCAAAGTATGGATTTGACAGCCATTCTTCATAGATGCTTCTGTAATCTTTCATAAGCAAAATGCTCCCTTCTCTCCGCTTTATATTATGGTTATTATAAATCATAACATGGCAAAAGGAAAGCAGATTCCCATTATTTTATTCTTGACAGGAAAAGATTCCGCAGCGGCTGCTGAATCTCTAAATCCCTTAGTTTTTCAATGTTTCTGCCCGGTATCCAGGCCTTATTTGCATTATAATAAAAGTTAATCTGCTTCCAGTATTTTTCCGGATATAAAAACAAATAATACAGGCAGGTCCTGTCTGCACTTGATAAAGGAAGTATCTTAGAATAAGTATCAAGCATGGACATACCCAGCTTTAAATTCCAGTCATGCTTTTCCATTGCCTTCCTCATAAAGTGGTAAAGATCCTCCATCTGCATGCCTCTGTGCATCCGGTTAAACTCTACAATTGCAACATCATGGGCACACATCAGAATATGATGCTGGTTTAGATCCCCATGGCATAAATACACCTCCCCAATCCCACATTCCTCGCAAAAACCTGCAAGTCCTTTACAGGCTTCCATAGCCTGATCAAAAAATACGTCATAATTTCCCATGACACATAATTCAAACTCAGACTTCTTTCTTTTACTGCGGATAAAACTGCGGGCTCGTGTCAGTTCTCTGTTGTGGCGCTCCATTTCCTCGGCCGGTTGCTGCACCAGAATGGATCCTAAGTTCCATTCCTCTTTAAACTTTACATTACGAAATATTTTATGTAATAAAGCAATCCGTTCAATGGCGCAAAGCACCTCTTTACTATCCTTTAAATTACACTCCCGGTCTGAATACCAGTTTTTTACAATCCATCTGGTCCCATCCTCGGCACTGGAGAGAATTTCACCTTCTTTGTTTCTGACATAGCGATCCACACTCAAGTGGCCGGTTTCTTCCAGTTGTAAAAATACCTGATCTTCAAATTCCAGGCGCTTTATGGTTCCTTTATATTCCCTCAGCAGCTTAAGCCCCTGATCTGTTTCACACAGCCAGGCGCCCCGGCCGCGTTTCACATCCAGAATCTCAAGCTCATACTGCGAAAGCACCTCTGTGTATTTCTCGTTCACAACCACCCCTCCAACTCTTAGCTAATCAGCTACTTCTAGGGTATGAAGGGGCGGAAAAAAATATGCAAACTCCAAGGGAAAGTTATCCATGCCTGGGCATGTTTTCAAAGGAAATCTTTAGAATAATTCAGAAGATATTCACGGTTGTTATTGTCCGGATTTTTTATGACTTCGTCAAATAATACTTCTAATATTTCACCCATTCGAGGGCCAGGTTTTATTCCGGATTCAATCAGATCCCTTCCGGTTACTGCCATATCTTTTAAGCGGATACAGTTTCCATCATTGATGATTTCTTCCGCATACTGTCCCACTGTTTTTAACTGTTCCAGATAAGGACCATTTAAAAATACAGTCTGAAAGCTTAAAAGATCTTCAAATAAAGATGTCTTAATCCTGCTCATAACTTTTCTGATTTCCGGCTTTGAAGCGGGAATTTCCCTCTTCCAGAGATCCGTCAGGAGTCTCACCTGTTCCACGGTATCATTGTCCAACTTCAGTTCTTTTAGAATTCCTGCTGCCTGCTTTGGGTCTAAGAAACGTAAAAGACCGGACCAGCGTACATGTTTACTGGAAGGCAGCAGCTTAAGCTTTTCAAGCTGAAAAAGACCTCTTTGGGCTGCGGAAAAATGCGTGGAAACATAAGGCGCAATCCCACTTTCGTATACAGCCCTCATCTGCTCCGGATAGTCAGAAAGGAGGAGCTTTGTCAGCTCCACAGCAATCCTCTCCTTACTGACTTTTTCCATATTTGGTGCGATTGCAGAAATGGCTTTATTTGTGTCCTCTTCAATGCAAAACCCCAGCTGGGCAGAAAAGCGGATCGCCCTGAGAATACGCAAAGCATCTTCATTGAAACGGTCCATGGGGTTCCCCACACAGCGGATGATCCCGTCGTCCAAATCCCTGACTCCACCAAACGCATCTACCAATCCGTCTCTGTCACTATATGCCATTGCATTGATGGTAAAATCCCGCCGTTTTAAATCTTCCAGCAGATTTCCGGTAAATTCCACAGACTTTGGATGCCTTCCATCTTCATATTCTCCATCAATGCGGTAGGTTGTCACTTCATAGGCTTCGTGTTCCATCAGCACGGTTACAGTCCCGTGCAAAATCCCTGTATCAACCGTTCTTGCAAAAATCTCTTTTACCTGCTCTGGCTTTGCCGAGGTGGTGATATCCCAGTCCTTTGGCACCCGTAAAAGCAGGCTGTCTCGCACACATCCGCCCACCGCATATGCCTCAAATCCATGGGTATTCAGTTGTTTTATGATCTTTCCTGCTGCATCTGGTACCTGAATTGTTATCACAATATTCCCTCCTGCATCTTTTTACTGCCTGATTAATAAGCTCTTCCCCAATAAACCATTTTTACTGCCGGTTTGCCGCAGCAAATGCAGGTATCGGATAGATGGTCCTGCTTAAATGGCATACATCTTGATGTAGCGCCTGTGAGTTCCTTAATTTTATCCTCACATTCCTGGCTTCCACACCACATTGCCTTTACAAAGCCTGGCTTCTCTTCCACAGTCTTCACAAAGGTATCCATATCCACAGCCTCATAGGTATGGGCATCCCGATGAGCACGGGCACGGGCAAGCATGTCGCTTTGAATGGCACTTAAAAGTTCTCCAACTTTTTCATTTAATTCATCTAAGGATACTATCATTTTTTCATGAGTATCACGGCGGACAAGAACAGCCTGATTTTCAGCAATATCTCTCGGTCCGATCTCAACACGAACCGGGATTCCTCTCATCTCGGATTC
>JAQSYE010000063.1 GCA_029256305.1 Lacrimispora sp.
GTTACCGGAAGTGTGTTTGATTTCAAATGGTGCTGAAACAATCTCACCATAAGGGCGTAGGATAGCAACCATGCTCTTGCCCTTGGATACATCAATACCTACTGCATTCATGTTCATAAATTTGTCGCTCCTTTAGATTATTGCAATGGATAAGTACCAGTTTTACTCATTGCCTATTCAATCTACTGTGGTGTGACACGAACGTACCTGAGGCAGTTCAACCTGCAAAAAACGAACGCTGCGAATGAGGAGCTGGTTATCAGTCTAAATTACGGACGTTAAGTCCAAGAAGGGGAGACGATATACCGATTGCTACCTACATTCTAACAGTTTAAGCAACAAGATGGATAATTCCTTACTGGCTGTAAGGGATATTAACCATAAATATATTGTAGTAGAAGGGAGAATGTTTATTCCTCTTGATAAAAATGGTTTTATAGATGGGAATGCGGAAACTTTCAAGAAGTTTATAGATGGCAAAATAAAAAAATGATGTCATATCATTAAAAATGCAGGTCTGTTGTTACAGACCTGCAAGATTAAAACAATTATTTCAGCAAATCCTGATACTCCGGATGTTTTTCAAACCAGGTGATAGCATAGGAACATGTCAGGACTGCTTTTTTTCCTTCTAAACGCAGATGATCTGCCGCCGCGTTCATCAGCTGTCTTGCGATGCCTTGTCCTCTGAGAGAATCATCCACAAAGGTATGATTGATATTAACCGTTTTATCATCTACGTCTGGAAATGTAACTTCAGCCAGCAGATTGCTGTCTGAATGATAAAGAGCAATCTTATTAGGGGTGTAGGTAAAGTTCATTAATAATACCTCCTGTCTTGTAATGAAACGATTATATCATTTCATGTTAAAAGGTTCAAGAAGTTCTCCATAGATTATGATTCATAACGAAATGAGGACAAAAAAAGAGCACCGTAGAAATTGGGGAAACGATGCTCCAAAGAAGAGTTATAGTAAGTATAACCTAAAAACATCATTATGTAAAGCTGAAAATATGTAAAATGTGTGGAAATATTATAAATAAAACGTATTATTGTGATATTGGCGTATGCATACAATAAATTATTTTATATGATGTTTTACTGAAATATTTTAATACCTTTTCTTTATGAAACATGACATACAGTTGTCTTTTTCTCTGTGATAGGATGATTTCTGATATTGGAGGAATATAACATGGATGAAAAAGACAGGATGAATCTTTACTGGAAGTATGTAGCGGAACAAAATGCAGATGAGATTTCGACTTTTTTTCATGAGAACGGGGTGATCCGCTGGCATTGTACAAATGAACAGTTCACTGTTCCCGAATTTATAAAAGTAAACTGTGAATATCCGGGTAAATGGAATGGTGCAATGGAACGAATGGAGCAGATTAATGATCAGATTATTACTGTAGCCCATATCTGGTCTTCTGAGTTATCCTGTCATGTTGTCTCATTTTTTAACGTGGAACAAGGTAAGATTATACAATTGGATGAGTATTGGGGCGATGATAGTGAAATTCCTGAATGGCGCCTGAATATAAAATTAGGCAGGCCGATTCTATGAAATGTAATTTAAATTCTCTCTATCTATGTGTACAGGATATGAAACGTGCCATCAAATTTTATGAGGTTTTTTTAGAACGGCCAGTTACTGTTAGAGATGAAATATACAGCGTTTTCGATATAAATGGTTTCCGACTGGGACTATTTGCTTATAAAAAAATGGGAGAATATCATACATTCGGCAATAACTGCCTTCCAAGTCTGGAGGTTGCTGACAAAGATATTTTGGAACGGAAGCTAAACGGAATGCAGGTTGTTTTTCCCGTTACTAAAATCGAGAAAAACTGGGTCTGTGAATTTAAGGACAGTGAAGGAAATTACATGGAGATGACCGCTCCGGTCTGCTCTTTCTTGATTGCGGGAGGTGTTGGGGTTAATATACTTAAAAAAATCAGGAACCTGTTTCTCTGCTTCAAACAATTTTTCAGGAAACGCTTATAGGGAAATAATCCTGATTCTATGTATTACAGTTTTTTTCTAAAAAATCCTTTTTGAAATAACATACCAAATACAATTCCCATTGCTAATCCGATTAAAAGATTATTAATTACTGAAGCGCAGATTAAACCAACGCTGATGCCCAGTACCAGGCCGTTCTGATCAGAGTTATTAAAATATGAATTTGGCATTATGTATTACTCCTTACGTTTTTTTTATATATTACATCAGTAATTACGTGAAGTACACTGGTATTTTCTGAGAGTAATACATAAATAAGGGACATTTACAAAGGGAGGGAAAAGATGGAAATGATATCTTTTACAAAGAGACAGGCATGCCGCTTTCTGCTTCTAAAGCAAGGACTGCTTGGAGACTATCGGTTTGAAGGAAAGCAGGGAGTTATGGAATTTATCCATCAGGCAGGCTGTATTCAGTTTGACCCGGTGGATGTATGCGGAAAAAATGCTGAGTTGGTTTTGCAGTCACGAATAAGAAACTTTTCCAAACAGATGCTCTCTGACCTTTTATATCAGGAACGTGTGCTTGTGGATTACTTTGATAAAAACCTTTCTATTTTCCCGGTTGGTGACTGGCCGTATTTCGAACGTTTCCGAGAGCAGCACAGGCAGTGGGAGAGAAGCCATGAGGCAGTTCGCGGGGGGCGGAGTCAGGTGAGAAAACACATAGCAGATTACGGTCCGGTGTGTTCCGGGGACCTTGATATGCCGGATAAGGTGGACTGGTACTGGAGCCGTACCAAACTGTCCAGGGCAGTGCTTGAGCATATGTATTTTACCGGGGAGCTGGCTGTTCATCATAAAGTAGGATCAATCAAGTACTATGATCTGATTGAAAACTGCATTCCTGAGACCGTTTTATCAGGTCATGAGCCATACCCGGATGAGCATGACCATCATACATGGCGTGTGTTACGCAGAATCGGCTCAGTGGGTCTTTTGTGGAACCGGGCTTCTGATGCATGGCTGAACATCGGAGGACTAAAATCAGCGGAGAGAAGCGCGGCGTTTCACCGGCTTCTTAAGGAAGGGAATATAGAAAAAGTCCATGTAGAAGGGATGAAAGAGGAGCTGTATATGCTGGTGGAAGACATTCCCCTTGCCAAACAGTGCGAAGAACATACAAGCTGGAAAAAAAGATGCGAATTCATTGCCCCGTTAGATAATTTATTGTGGGATCGAAAGTTAATACAGGCACTGTTTGGATTTGATTACAAATGGGAGATTTACACACCGGCAGAGAAGCGCAGATACGGTCATTATGTGCTGCCAGTCATTTACGATGATCGTTTTATCGGCAGAATTGAGGCGTCTGCTGATACGAAAACACACACATTACTGGTAAAAAATATATGGTTTGAGCCAGATGTGAAACGGACGAAAAAGATGGACGAAGCCATTGATGCTTCTATCAGGAGGTTTTCGTTATTTAATCAGTGCAGGGAAATTATAATGGAAAAATCAGATCAGAATGGAGAATTGTAAAAATGAATATAGAAAAACTGAATATAGAAAAACTGTCAAAGCAGTTTATCTGGAGCGATGAAGCCGGGCTGATTACCAAATCATTAGGGGATGCAGCAGGAAGCCAGAAACTTTATGTAAATATTGATTATGTTCCTCCCGGAGCATTCAGCACAAAATACCATAGCCATTCACAACAGGAGGAATTTTTTCTGATTCTGTCCGGAAAAGGCACTTTGCGATTAAACGGACAAGAGAAAGAAGTAGGAAAAGACGATTTTATCGCAAAACCGGCGGGAAAAGATATTGCTCATACATTCTTCAATTCCAGTGATGAAATTCTGGTCATTCTCGATGTGGGAACAAAGGAGAATGAAGATACCTGCTATTATCCGGACGAGGATGTTTATATGCAGAAGTCCAATGGAGAAAGACGCGTATTTAAAGGAAAACAAATAGACGAAACATGGTCATCCGATCCCAATTGTGGAGAGAAGAGTCCGGAATAACAGATGGGAAAAATTACCAATCCCATTTTATGGAAATAATATTGATTTTTACTTCAATAATTGCTAATATATGGTCAGAATACCAGAATTAGCAAGGAGACTTAGATATGGCCAGAGGAGTAAGAAAATCATCACTTGAAAAGCTTCAAAAGGAATTGGCAGAGGTACAGGAATCAATTCAGCAGCATAAGAATTCAATTACTGAATTAATAGAAAAAGAAAAGGAAATCCAGGAAAAGATCAGTCTGGAACAGTTTAAGGAAGTATCTTCCATTCTGGAATGTACACTCACAAAGGAAGATTTTGTGAACTATGGTAGTTTGGCAAAGGCAGACAGCAGATTAAGCTGTCTGCCTTTGCCATTGTTAGGCTATTTTCTCATGCAAAATAATAACAGAAACCACTAAAACCACTTGAATCTATTCAGGTAAAAGAATATACTATACCTCATAGAAGTAATTCTTTTAGAGGTGTGAAAATGGAGTTTTTAACAACGAAACAGGTAGCTGAACTTTGGGGGATCTCCCCTCGGCGGGTCGCCATTCTCTGTGCACAGGGACGAATTCCAGGTGTGGTGAAAGTTGGAAAGACTTGGTTTCTTCCACCAGATGTAAAAAAGCCGACTGATCCACGGATGTTACACAGGGACATCGGTATAGCAGAAAAATAGTTCTGCATTCATTTATGCAATTCTTTTAGCGAAAGAGGGAAATGTAGTGAAGTTCTTGACGCAATTAGATCCAATAGAAAAATTAGACCTATCTGCAAGAGCATATAACGCCCTTCGTAGAGCCGGTATCAATGGCGTGGGCGATCTGCTAGATTTCCCAAAAGAAAACTTTTTGAGTCTGAAAAACATGGGGTCTAAAACTGTAACAGAAATTACAGAAGTGATTGAACAGATAGAAATTATGGAGATTGATCCTTTGAATTGCAATGCAGACCAAAAGGCAGAAGATGATATGGTTGTGCGGTTCATTGGAAAGGACGGCCTACTATATCGAGACATTCCTATAGAAGACATTAATCTGTCAAGGCGATCATTCAATTGCCTAAAAGGAGTAGGAATTGACTATATTTCAAAGTTACTAGATAAGACCGAGACTGATCTAATTGTAATCCCCAATATGGGCATAAAGAGCGTGAAAGAAATAATTGAAGCCATGAATCTACTTGTTCTGCAACCAGCACCTGCTACTCAGCGCTCCCACAATAAAGATTCAGTTTCTGGAACTGATGAGTTTTGCCGTTGCATAGTGCAGGAAGTTGTCAAGACGATAGGCGTTCATGCAGGCCAACTATATGAGGATATTCTTCTGCTGGTTGAGAATTGTAATTGTAGGTTTGCTCCTGTGGTTTCAGCTGTGGAGATCGATGGGCAGCTGATATCAGAACTCTATGGGTTGCCCCTTTTGAGATGTGCAATCAAAGAAACTTTTTTGAAGCAACTGGAATCCAACCCTTATGGATTGGATAAGTTTGATTTGGTGAAATCTCTACCTTCATTTTTACAGAACGAAGTATTAGTGGATGGCCTGATATCAGAACTGATACAGGATGGTAATTTACTTTGCTTACACGCTCAGATGTATAAGCGGAAATATCCAGCGGCTTTTGAATATGCTGCATCCTTGCCAAAACCGCAAGATTGTGCTATTTTAACTGGACGACTTTCCGGACAGACATTGGAGGAGATTGGAAAGAAATTAAATCTTACGAGAGAGCGAGTACGGCAAATTGAAAAGAAGTGTATCCGTAATGCGCCCACTCTAAGTGAGGATCTATTTGCGCTTGTTTTTCAGAAATATGACATAGCAAAAGAAGATTTTCTTTTAGGATTCAAGGAATCCGAGATAACATACAATTACCTTACTATTGCTTATAAAAAAGGAGAATATACCGTAGATGATTTGGCAACGGATTTTGATTTTCCCGACTACATTAAAAAGGGTGCAGAACGAATAATTTATAAAAATCATGTGGTTCTTGGTAACGAGCGAGTTCTCTGTAGCCGATCTGAGCTTAGTGAGTACATATTGCGCACAGCGGGCGCTGAAGGTCTTACCTTTGAAGAGTTTTCTCAATTTTATCAGATGCTTCTAGAAGATTTAAATCTGCAGAATAATCCTAAGTTTTCGGTGATGGATCGAGGATACTCCAACAAATTAGCTGCAAGCAACCATGTTCTGTGGAAATATGGACAAAAACTCCGCTACTACAATATTGATGCGTATGATTACACAGATCTGATCAACGGCCTTAATTTGAGCGATTATAAAAATGTGGAGCTCTCAACACGCAAGTTCTTTCAAGAATATCCAGATTTGATGAGTGATTACGACATTCAGGATGAATACGAGTTGCACAATTTACTTAAAAAGATCTGCACAAGCGACGATTATCCACAAATGCACTTTAAGCGAATGCCCAACATAGAGTTCGGGGTAGCAGATAGAGATACCCAAGTGATGGATTTGTTGTTGGCACTCGCTCCGATTACAAATACAGATTTTGCTGTAGCCTATGAACACGAGTACGGCGTATTGTCTCAAACAGTGCTGGCCAACTACATGAAAAACTTCGATCAGTATTTTTATTCGGGTGTTTACAAAATAGATGTACCGATGCTCTCTGATATAATGGCTGCCAAAATGAAGCAACTACTGTCCAGGGAATTTTATCTCTTGTCCGATATTCGGAAGTTGTATGTGCGCGAATTCCCCCAGGCCGATCCCAAACTACTGAATCCATACGCGCTAAAAGCACTTGGATTTCGAGTTTATGCCAACTATGCAATCAAGGACCAGTATACATCCGCAACGGAGTACTTTCGTGCAATTCTTACTACAGAGGATATCGTAGATGCACAGTCCGTTCCTAAGGAAATACTAAACACGATAGCATATATGTCGGAGGTTTATAAACTAAAAGCGGCGTATGAAATTTTAGAATATGCACCATTAAAGTATGTTCATTTTCGTCGACTAAATTGTGCTGGTGTTGAAAAAGAATCCATAATGGACTATTGCCATAAAGTATATCAAGCTGCTGATTCACAATATTTTACCGTATATTCCCTGCAAAAAAAAGGTTTTGCCCATGCCCTCGATGAGCTTGGTTTTGACGAATGGTTTTATGCATCACTACTTTCCGAAGATAAGGGACATTTTTCCTATTGCCGTATGGGAAAAAACAAGCTTTTTAGACGAGGTAGTGAAAATGTATCACTAATCGATTTTCTGGAATGGATTTTGTATTCCAGTGAATCACTATCTATTGAGGTAGATGAGCTGACTAAAAAGCTATTAAGCGATTATAATATAAATCTCGAATGGTATAAAATAGTCGAAACGATTAAAGGTAGCGCAATGTACTATGACACAATAACTCAAAAGGTTTACGCTGACTACGATGTATATTTTGAGGAAATTTAAACCTACGGCTTCTGATGAGCTATTACATCATAAATATGAGGAGGTATTATCCAAATGAACTTACTTAAAGAGGGCATTGAAAACAGAGGCGTTTTACCAACAACATCGACAAAAAAGCTTTCGGTGGATAATCACATGCAAACTTACACCGTATATAAAATCCGGCTGGATCAGCTGTATTATAATGATCAGAACGATCGCATTGCTACTTGGATCAGTCAGTATAAAGCGGAAAACGGGATTATTCATATGGACACGGACGATAAAGAACAATATAACCGTATCATTCAAGGTTTTATTACCGAAAGCAATCCAGAAGCATTGAAAAAAACGCAAAATAATATAGAGCTCATTGGACAGCAAGAGTCTGGGGTCGTTTTGACCGACGGCAGAATCATTGATGGTAACCGGCGCTTCACTTGCTTGCGCAATCTGGAGCAGAAAACTGGAAAAACACAATACTTTGAAGCTGTTATTTTAGAGCACGATATTGCTCACAATGCTAAACAGATCAAAATGCTCGAATTGTTGCTTCAGCATGGTGTGGACAAGCCTATTGACTATAATCCGATTGATCGGTTGGTGGGTATATATAATGATATTGTAGAAAATAAACTTCTTACAGTACGGGAATATGCCAGCAGTGTTATTGATCAAACGGAAGCGGATATCAAGCGAGAGGTGGAAAAGGCAAAATTAATGGTAGAATTTTTGGAGTTTATCAACGCCCCGAAACAGTTTTACTTAGCTCGCACCATGAATCTCTCTGAATCACTAAAAGACCTGTATAGTATGTTAAGCAAGGTAAAAAATGATGATAGCCGAGAGGACTTGAAAAACAATGTGTTTGCTCAATTACTTATGGCACCGGTTGGAGATACAAATAGATATATAAGAAAAATCGGTAAAATTGCGTCAAACTCCAGGCTTCTGGATGAATATCTTGCTGAACAATCAGATTTGACAGAAAAAGTTTGCGATGTTGTGGAGCAACACCCAGTTACTACCGAAAAAGTAATCAATGAACATATTCGTGCAAAGAAAGAAATTCAATCAGAGTTCGCCAGATCCACTGAAAAGTGGGTCAGCAAAGCGGACGGTGATGCTAGCCGAAATCGTCCCGCGCAGCAAGCTGAAAAGGCGTATGAAATTCTTGATACCATTGACACAAATATCTTCAAGAAAATGTCCGATGAGCAAAAAGATGATATCCGCGAAAAGCTTGATTTGGTTCAACAAATATTAGATAGAATTAGGGGAGAACTCGATGTTTAAGGATCTTTTGTTGAAAGCAACATATTCTTCTTATGAAGATGATGTTGGCGCTTCATTTTATACTCCAACTTTGCGTGAGAGCATCAGTTATGACAGGGCTACTGCGTATTTTTCAGCCAAAGCACTAGCCAACTATGCAAAAGGTCTCGAAGTATTTGCACGTCGAGGGAACAAGTATCGCATGATTGTTTCGGCGGAACTATCAGAATATGACTATCGGCAAATCAAAGAGGGATACCAATTGCGGGAAGAGGTCAATCAAGGACTGTTAGGAAAGCTGAGCGAAACTCTTTCTCTTGAGGAAGAGCGTAATATCTCTAATCTTGCTTATTTGATCTCACTTGGGATTATTGACATTAAGATTGCCTTTACTCGCGAGGGGATCTTTCACGACAAATTTGGCGTCATGGAAGATGAAGTAGGCGATGTAATCTGCTTTCGAGGATCAAACAATGAGACTGCGGCGGCTTATAATACCAACTACGAAGCGTTTGACATTACCTGCAGTTGGCAAGCATCAGTTTTTGATTATTCCAAAATCACCAAAAGCATAGAAACATTTGAAAAGCTTTGGAATAACAAAGCTGAAAATGTCCTCGTCTGTGATATGAGCCAAACCCTTTACCAAGAAATTGTTTCCCACAGCAAAGGTATGGTCATTGTCGACAGTACACAGCTTGAGCCAAATTGTCTCCTTTTAGATTATGACGATGGGTTAAAGCTTGACATCAAGGTTGAACCTTCGCTTCTTTTAAATAATGCCGTTTATAAGTTGCGTCTCAAGCGATATGTTGATTTAGATCGGAGTAACGAACATATTATTCGTTTTAATAGCAATTTAACTTATCCAACTTACAAGAGAATCATTCGTATTCTAGAGCAAGATGCCCAAAAACGAGTCTATCGCTTCTTTACCACGCAACGGCTACGTAATTATATCGCCAGCCGAGAAATGTATATTGAAAAGCGAGCTAATGTTGGACTTTCCATAAAATATCAAGATCCTATTGTGAGAGCACAGTTTGCTGAATACAAATCGGTTGTCGATTGCGCTTTTTATCGACAACTTCGAGACAAGCAAATGTGGGATTCGTTTTTTATGTGTACCATGAAAAAATCCAGCAACTTCTCTGTCCCTGGATCAGGAAAAACGGCATCTGTTTTAGGGGTATACGCATACCTGCAAGCAAAGGGGCGGATTAAAAGAATTCTTATGGTGGGGCCAAAAAATTCTTTTGGCACTTGGGTTGATGAATTCAAATCCTGCTTCGGCACGAAGCAGCAGGTTCAATTATTTAGCATACAAGATACAAGTTATCGATCTACCAAAGAAAAACAGCAAGCCATTCTATATGATACGGGAAATAAGAATCTCTTGCTGTTTAACTATGAGAGTTTAGGGACTTACTTGGCAGAAATCAAAAAACTAAACGATGCTGAAACATTGCTGGTGTTTGACGAAGTACATAAAGTGAAAGCTTTGAATGGTAGCCGCGCTTCTGATGCACTTGAAATAGCAAAGGATGCTTGCTATACAATTGCACTTACGGGAACTCCTATACCTAACTCATACACCGACATCAGGAACCTGTTGGACATTCTTTATCATGATGAATATGCTGATTTTTTTGGATTTACTATTCCGCAATTGAAAGACCCAAGTCCAGAGGATATTTCCGTTATTAACCAGAAACTACAGCCGTTCTTTTGCCGCACAACAAAACAGCAATTACAAGTACCGGCCGCAAATTCAGATGCTTTTATCCAAGTATTTGCCAGTAGACCTGAAAACGAATTGTTCCATATACTGCTACTAAAGTACGCAAAGAATAAACTTGCCCTAATCATTCGTCTTTTGCAATTGGAGTCCAATCCACAAATGTTATTAAAGTCACTTGACTTGTCGGAGTTTTCGGATATTCTAGATATTTCTGGCGAGATAGAGAAATTTGATTATGTGGATTTTTCCGACGATGTGGTGTCTCTCATTAATAAAATTAAAACCACAAAAAAATTTGATGCCTGTATAGAAGCCGCCTTACAGCTTCATAGGGAGCACAAACCAGCAATAATTTGGTGCATATTTGTGGATTCTATGATGAATGTTAGGGGAGCTTTGGAAACAGTAGGGGCTCGAGCGGCCTGTATATATGGGGCAATCAGTATGGAAGAGCGTCAGGTGATTTTATCAGCATTTCGCAAAGGGGAGCTTGATTTCCTAATTACTAACCCGCACACCTTGGCAGAATCAGTTTCTTTGCACAGTGTTTGCCATGATGCAATATATTATGAGTACAGCTATAATCTTGTACATCTCCTACAGTCGAAAGATCGGATCCATCGATTGGGCCTGCCAAACAATCAGTACACCCAATACTTTTTCGCACAGGAGATATTCTCTACCAAAGATGGAGATCTATATTCGTTAGATGAAAAGATATATCTCCGCCTAAAGGAAAAAGAGCAGATTATGTTGGATGCAATTGAAAACAACACGCTTGAACGAGGTAATACACCGGAAGAAGATATAGATATTATTTTTTCTGACCTTAGAGGTTATAGATAAATTTTGTGCTCTAATATAAACATACATCGGAGAAAAATACCTTAACTAGCTGAATACGGAAAGGCAATCCCTGAACTAACAAATAAGCCCAGGGATTGCTTTTTCTGTATTTGATTTGCTTTTCTATCGATTTTGGGTATCTCTCATTTTTTAATGAGATTCCAATCCAATCTTATTGCCAGCTGGAAAAATTTGTTGTATCCTTAAGAAGATATACCGATTAATCGCACCGGAGGATAGATTTATGATTCGAATAGCAATCGTGGATGATGATGCAGGGAGTGTGTTACAGCTAAAGGAATATTTACTCCGGTATCAGAACGAACGAAATGAGATGTTTAACATTCTCACTTTTTCTGACGGAGATGAAATTGTTGAAAATTATAAAGCGGAGTACGATATTATTTTACTGGATATAGAAATGAGATTTATGGACGGGATGACGGCGGCACAGCTGATCCGGGAGAAGGATCCGGAGGTTGTTCTTATTTTTATCACCAATATGGTCCAATATGCCATTAAAGGTTACACCGTCCGTGCAACGGATTATGTGTTAAAACCGGTTTCCTATTTTTCTTTCACTCAGAGACTTGATAAGGTAATTGGGCGTATAAACCGGAATGTCAAAAAATTTATGGCAGTTAATATAAAAGGAGGTACGGTGAAGCTGTATCTGCCGGATATTTACTATATTGAGAGTTTGGGACACCGGCTTATTTTCCATACACTAACAGGGGAATATGTGACCTTTGGAGCAATGAAGGAGGTGGAGGAAAGACTGAAGGATCTAAATTTCTTCCGCTGCGGCAAGGGATATCTTTTAAACCTGGAACATGTGGAAAGCGTGCAGGAGGGATGCGTGCTTATGAAAGGAGCCCGGCTGCCAATCAGCAGGACAAGGAAAAAGGAGTTTATGGAAGAACTGACCAATTATCTGGGAGGGGCTTTATCATGAATCATATTGTACTGACGGAGATTCCAAGGCTGTACACGGGAATCGCGGAATGGGCTGCATGCAGCATCTATATTCTGAATCTGAAAAGGAAATTGAAAGGGCCTTCCCTGGCAGTAGTTATGTGTGCGGCGTGTCTTTTGCAATGCGGCATACAGCTGGCTGCAGGCACATTTCCAAAGTCATTGTGGATTCCCGGTATGCTTCTGGCAATCGGACTGATGCAGGCATATTTTATGATTACCTGTGAGCTTACGGCCGGCAGCGCAGGATACTACTGTGTACGGTCATTTATTCTGGCAGAATTTACAGCATCTCTTGAGTGGCAGCTTTATTATAATGCTGTTTTAAATACCCAGATGTCGGAGCTGTGGCTGGATATTCTTGTTTTTTTTATCGTCTTCGGAGCTGTTTTTGGGGGCGCTTATTTTTTGGAGAGAAACCATATCCGCAAGGAAAATATTACGTTTAAAGAGCTGTTATTTGTGACGGCTACCGGAGTGACGGTATTCTTTGTCAGCAATTTAAGCTTTGTATATTCCAATTCCCCGTTCAGTAGCCAGATTACAAAAGAAATTTTTAACATCAGGACGCTGGTGGACCTAAGCGGTCTTGTTATCCTTTTTGCATATCACATACTGAGGCAGGAGATGCAGGTGAAATACGATTTGGAGGCTATGCGCAATATCTTACAAAGCCAGTATTCCCAGTACCGCAAGTCCGGGGAAAGCATCGAAATGGTCAACCGGAAATACCATGATTTAAAACATCAGATCGCTGTTTTAAGAGCAGAGCAGGACTCTGAGAAACGGCTGGCATTTCTAGACGAAATGGAAAGCGAGATCCGTACCTATGAAGCTCAGAATAAGACAGGCAATTCCGTGGTGGATACCATACTCACCGGGAAAAGTATGACCTGTCAGAGACATGAGATTCAGCTGACCACTGTGGTTGATGGGAAGCTGTTAAATTTTATTCATGTGATGGACATTTGCACGATTCTTGGAAATGCTCTGGATAATGCCATTGAATGTGCAATACAAATCGAAGAAAAAGAAAAACGACTGATCCATGTGGAGGTCCTTTCCAAAAAAGAGTTTGTTGTCCTGAGGTTTGAGAATTATTTTGAAGGAAATATTCAGTTTGAGAACAATCAGCCGGAGACTACAAAGGCAAACAAGGAATTTCATGGATACGGCATTAAAAGTATTAAATATACCGTTAAAAAATACAATGGCTGGGTGACCATTGATACAAAGGATAACTGGTTTAAATTAAATGTGGTCCTCCCGCTTCCAAGAGAGGATTAAGTGAAAAATCCGTCAGCGCCGCCGTCCTACCGGACAGGCGGTGCTGCTTTTTGTGCAGAAAAACCGACCGGTTGCGCAATCGGCAGTTCGGTCCGCCATAACTGTGTTAAAGTAAGAATACAAAACCAGTTACTGGTACGATGTATGGAGGAGGATGAAAGAAATGTTACAGATCAATATTGATGATGTGTTAAAAATCGTCAGGCTGTGTGTACCATATCTCATTGGCTTTGCAGTAGTTGTGGCAGCTGCGGCCGTAGTCATGGTGGTATGCCGAAAGAAGAAGGGGTCAACCAGGTATTTGATCCACAAAAACAGTCTTATGGCAATGCTTCTTGCTTTTGTGGTGGTCGTAAACCTAATCTGCTGGGGACCAATGTCCAATTTGATTTCACTGGCAACCGGCAGCGGAACCATTTCACAGGAAACATCTGATGAGGCAACCGCTCTTTGTGCTGAGATTGCCAGGGAAGGAATTGTTCTTCTAAAGAATGATGCAGACCTTCTTCCTTTAAAGAATGATTCCAATTTAAACGTATTTGGCTGGGCATCTACAAACCCTTGCTATGGGGGAACAGGCTCAGGATCTCTGTCAAAGGCATATGAGACGGAGTCACTGCTTCAGGGTCTTACGGATGCAGGCCTTAAACTGAATACCAGCCTGACTGATTTCTACACAGCATACCGGACAGACCGCCCAAGTGTCGGCATGTGGGATCAGGACTGGACACTGCCGGAGCCTGCAGCAGATACCTACAGCGGTAAGCTTATGGAAGATGCCAAAGCTTTTTCCGATACGGCTATGGTAGTGATTACCCGTGTTGGCGGAGAGGGAGCAGATCTTCCCACTGATGTAAGCAAGGTTACATACACCGACAACTCCAAGGATTACAAAGATTTTGAACCAGGAGAGCATTACCTGCAGTTAAGCCAGACGGAAAAAAACATGATGGATCTGGTATGTTCCAGTTTTGACAATGTCATTGTGGTATATAACGGTGCCAACGCCATGGAACTTGGTTTTGTCAATGATTACAGCCAGATTAAAGGAGTTCTCTGGTGTCCGGGTACCGGTCAGTCCGGTTTTAAAGGACTGGGTGAGATTATCAGCGGAGCCGTCAATCCATCGGGAAAAACAAGTGATACGTTTGCGGCTGATTTAACGAAAGCCCCCAATTTCAATAATTTTGGAAGTTTTACTTACGATAACATGGATGAATTCAAAGGCAAGGCATTTAAAGGAGCGGATACCTATCCCAGCTTTGTAAACTATACAGAAGGCATTTATACAGGCTATCGTTTCTACGAGACGGCAGCAGCAGAAGGACTGATTGATTATAAAAAAGAGGTGATCTATCCCTTTGGCTATGGATTGTCCTATACGTCTTTTCAACAGGAAATGGGGCAGTTAACGGAACAAGATGGAACAATCTCATTTGATGTGACGGTAACCAATACAGGGAACAATCCGGGTAAGGGTATCGTGGAGGTCTATTACAATCCGCCGTATACCAATAAGGGAATTGAAAAAGCTTCCGCAAATCTGATCGCATTTGATAAAACCGATGTGTTAAAACCAGGGGAATCCCAGACCATGAAAATGTCCGTTCAGGCGGAAGATATGGCTTCCTTTGATGAGGCAGTAAACGGATGCTATGTATTGGAATCCGGTGATTATGGAATATCCATACGATCCGATTCCCACAATATCATTACAGAGCAGAAGTATCATGTACCAACAACTGTGGTATATAATGATTCCGCACCACGTACCTCCGATAAAGCAGCTGCAGTAAAACAGTTTACAGAGGCTGGCGGAGAACTGACTTATCTTTCCCGTGCAGACGGATTTGCTAACTACGCAAAAGCCACGGCAGCGCCCAAAAGCATGAGTATGCCGGAGAAATACAAGAAAACCTTTCTAAACAACAGTAATTACGATCCGGCTTCCCATAACAATGACAGTGATCCAATGCCGGTGACCGGAGCTAAAAACGGGATAAAGCTTGCCGATATGCGGGGACTGCCCTTTGATGATTCAAAGTGGGAGAAGCTGCTTGACCAGCTGACTGTCAATGATATGGATACACTGACTGCAATTGGAGGTTATCAAACCTCAGAGGCAAAAAGTGTAAATAAAGTGGGAACCGTGGACTGTGACGGTCCTGCGTCCATCAATAACAACTTTACCGGAACCGGGTCCATTGGTTTTCCATCTGCCGTTATGATTGCCAGCACCTGGAACCATGATATTGCAGAGGCGTTTGGAGAGAAGATTGGTAAGATGGCGGATGAAATGAAGGTATCTGGCTGGTATGCACCGGCTATGAATACTCACCGCTGTGCTTTTGCAGGCCGTAACTTTGAGTATTATTCTGAGGATGGCGTACTTTCCGGACAGATGGCATCCAGAGCAGTAGCTGGTGCTGAGAAGCACGGAGTTTATGCCTATATCAAGCATTTTGCGTTAAATGACCAGGAAGCCAACCGCCTTAATATGCTTTGTACCTGGTCCAATGAGCAGGCAATCCGCGAGATTTATTTAAAACCTTTTGAAATTGCGGTGAAAGAGGGTCACGCAAAGGCAGTTATGTCCTCCTTTAATTATATAGGAACCGTGTATTCCGGCGCCAATGATACACTGCTTAACAAGGTTCTGCGTGATGAATGGGGATTTCAGGGATTTGTTCTGACCGATTATTTTGGAGGTTATGGATTCCAGAATGCAGATCAGGAGATCCGCAACGGCAATGATGCCATGTTGGTTGCCTATGATACGGAAACAAATCATGTAAAAGACAAGGCCAGCGCCACCAGCTTAAATGCCATGAGAAAATCCTGTAAGAATATCATGTATACGGTAGTAAATAGCCGTGCTTATGAAGGAAATAATGCAAATGTAAGCCTGCTGATGTGGCAGATTACTGCAATTATCGTTGATTTGATTCTGGCAGCAGGAATTCTTGTTTTAGAAGTAAGAATTATTAAAAACTATAAAAAACGACTGAAAGAGGAAGGAATAGCAGAATGAAGCATGAGGATATCATCCGAAAAATGACGATGGAAGAAAAGGCGGCTATCTTAAGCGGAAAAAACGTCTGGCAGTCCAGAAATATCGATCGTCTGGGAATTGCTTCCATATTTTGCGCCGATGGCCCCCATGGAGTTCGTAAACAGGCCGGTGCTGGGGATCATTTGGGACTTAATGCATCCCTGCCGGCGACCTGCTTTCCCACAGCTGCAACTGTGGCGAACAGCTGGGATGAAAATCTTGCAGAGGAAATCGGAAGGGCCCTTGGAGAAGAGGCTTCCAGCCAGGACGTAAATGTCCTGCTGGGGCCGGGGCTGAATATCAAACGAAGCCCTCTTTGCGGAAGAAATTTTGAATATTTTTCAGAAGATCCTCTTTTTTCAGGTAAGATGGCAGCGGCCTATATCAGGGGAATCCAAAGCCAGGGAGTTTATTCCTGCCCCAAGCATTTTGCAGTCAACAGCCAGGAGCGGCTTCGGATGTCAGTGGATTCCGTCCTTGATGAACGGACACTCAGAGAGATTTATCTGGTAGGCTTTGAACTTGCAGTAAAAGAGGGCGGTGCAAAATCCATCATGACCAGTTACAACGCTGTAAACGGAGTTTATGCCAATGAAAATAAGCATCTGTTAAAGGATATTTTGCGAAGTGACTGGAAATTTGACGGAATTGTCATCACGGATTGGGGCGGTTCTAATAGTCATGTGGAAGGCGTTGCCGCCGGATCTAATTTAGAGATGCCGGCGCCTGGGTTGGGATCTGCAAGAGAGCTGCTAGCAGCGGTGAAAGATGGCTCACTTACCATGGAGGAGCTGGATACCTGTGTGGATGATTTATTAGATGCTGTGCTGGACCTTACAGCTGCCCAAAAGAGTAAAAAGGAATCTTTTGATGCACAGGCACATCATGAACTGGCAAGAAAGGCGTCTTTGGAAAGTATTGTACTTCTTAAAAACGACGATGGACTGCTTCCGTTAAATGCCAGATGTAAGGTAGCCGTAGTTGGAGATTTTGCATTTACCCCCCGTTATCAGGGGGCGGGATCTTCCATTGTAAATCCGCTGTCTCTAGAAACCATTGAGTCGGTGATCCAGAGTGCCCCCTTAAATCTGGTGGGGTGCTCCAGAGGATATCAGCGAAACGGCAAAGAAGATGAAGCACTGAAAAAACAGGCGCTTGAGCTGGCGGCAAAAGCCGATGCAGTTCTTTACTGCTTCGGACTTGATGAGCTTAGTGAATCAGAGGGACAGGACCGGACCCATCTGGAAATACCAGGCAACCAGATCAGTCTGCTTAAAGATCTGGCGAAAGTAAATCCTAATATTGTGGGAGTTTTAAGTGCAGGATCTGTGATTGAACTGCCATGGCAGTCCTGCTGTAAATCCATTCTGCATGGTTACTTAGGCGGTCAGGCGGGAGCAGGAGCCATGATATCTGTCATAACCGGCCAGGTTAATCCTTCTGGTCGTCTGGCTGAAAGCTACCCCATGAACCTTACGGATACTCCCGCATATCAGTACTTTCCGGGAAAGGAACGTTGTGCGGAATACAGGGAAGGGATTTTTGTGGGTTACCGGTATTACAATACGACAGGGATCCCCGTCCGTTATCCCTTTGGTTTCGGATTGTCTTACACAACATTTGATTATTCCGATCTTCAGATATCCGAAGACAGTGTACGTTTTACCATTAGCAACAAGGGGGACCGGGATGGGAAAGAGGTGGTCCAGCTCTATGTGGGCGGACCAAAGGGAACAATTTTCCGTCCGGAGAAAGAATTAAAAGGCTTTGTAAAGGTTGATTTAAAAGCAGGGGAGAGTAAAACGGTGGAGATCCCCTTTGACGACAAGACTTTCCGGTACTGGAATGTGGTGACGGACCGCTTTGAAGTGGAAAAGGGAGATTACACGATATACATCGGAGCCAGCGTGGAAGATTTAAGATTAAATGGGACGCTCACTCTTTTGGGCACCACCGATGTACTGCCTTATGCGCCGGAAAAAATGAAATCTTATTATTCCGGGCGAATCGCTGATGTATCCGCAGAAGAATTTGGGACGCTGTTAGGCCGCCCCATTCCCGATGGGAGATGGAGTGGAGAACTGGGAATTAACGATGCATTCTGTCAGATGTACTATGCAAAGAGCCGGCTGGCAAGACTTATTTACGGCATTCTGACGGGACTGAAAAATAAAAGTGAAGCAAAGGGAAAACCGGACTTGAATCTTCTTTTCATTTACAGTATGCCGTTTCGGGGAATTGCAAAAATGACAAATGGAGCGGTCAGCATGGAAATGGCGGAGGGAATGGTTCTTATTGTCAACGGACAGTTCCTAAAAGGCATGAAAAAGGTGATTGGAGGCTTTTTTTCCAATGCAAAAGCAAACAAGGCTTATGAAAAGAAGCTGTCCGGGAAATAGATAGGAGTGATGAAATGCTGGCAGGTTTAAAAAAAGGATGGAAGTCATTTGGGGCCAAACATCCCGCAATGGCGCAATTTATAATATTTTTTATCGTATCCAACGGGGTTACGGTGCTGCAGATGATTTTAATGCCGGTTTTCAGGAATGTATTTGAGATGACCGTTTTTGTAAATACCAATTTCCAGATTGGCCACATTGGTTCCAATCTGGATGGCTCTCCTTATTATATTTTTAATTACGGGGCAGGAACGCTTTCAAAGGGCGGAGGCGGAGGACTTGCATACTTTCTGGCAGTGGAGATTACCATGGCCATCGCCCAGGTGATCAATTTTTTCCTTCAGAGAAATATAACGTTCAAAGCCAATAACAGTGCTCTTAAGGCGGCTGTGTGGTATGTGATAGCCTATGTGATCATTACCATTGGTGCAGCAGCTTTGCAGGGACTTTATAAGGCTCCAGTCTACGATCTCTTTATGAATAGGCTGAATTTAGGCAGGAGCGGCGAGACGATGGCAGATGTGATTACTATGCTGATTAATTCGGCTGTTTCATTCTGGGTCTTTTTTCCAATCTTTCGCATTATTTTTAAAAATAAAGAATCTTAAAGCAGCAGATGCAGAGGCAAGCTCCGTCTTGGGGTCAGTTCACCTCTTGTCTTTGTACTCCATATAATAAAGTGTACAGCAGATAATTAAAAATACGCAAATGGTTGGTGAAACTTTTGACGTCGCAGAACACTCTTTGCTGTCAGGAACATTTAAATACCTAAGCGTATCAAACTAAAAGGTGTGAACATTGAACTGCTTTTTCGAATCTTGCTAAAGTAACTGTAATGGGAACTGCAGCGGCGACGATTGTAGTTAAAATAAGCGGAAGTCCGGTTGTATGGGCTTCCGCTTTTCACATGAACTAAATAGAAAACAGACACAATTCAATGGCAGGCAGCATATTCTGAATGGTACTATAAAAATGTTAAAGGAAATTCAGAACCATGCAAAGGGGGAAATACTGCCGGGATTGCCTGCCGGTAAGGGAACCATATTACTGCCTGAAAGCAGTCGGGACAGAAAGAAGCGTATTAAGAGCGTGGATAAAAGGCATATTGTGGTATAAACAGGCGCTGAAGCGAGAACCGTCTATTACAGCAAAAGTGAAGCGTGTGGCAGAGCAGACCGGTGTGGATATGGCTGGCACCCAGTACCGGATTAAGTCAGTCAGCTCTTACTTAAAAAAATTCTGCCGCAAATACAGCCAGACAGGGCAGGCGTGTGAAATCAAAGATATCCTGCGCTACACCTACACAGCCTCCCCGGAAGTGCTTTCAGAAAAAGTGATAAAAATTATTGAGATCTACAAGAATTCGGGTTATAATACGGTTGAAATTAAGAATTACTGGCTTGACAGTCAAAATCCCTATAATGGAATCAATACCATACTTCAGTCACCATATGGGCAGGAATTTGAGCTTCAGTACCATACACCTGAAAGCTTTGGTGTAAAGAGCGGGAAGATACATGAGCTGTATGAGAAACAAAGACGAATGAAGGATGTCAGCAGCAGGGAATACATAGAACTGGGTGATCAGATGTTCGAACTTTCTGATTCTATGGAAATTCCGAAGGGCATAGAGAAGGTGAAATGTCATGGATGAGATCAGGTTTCTTAAATTAACCGATTATGAAAACAAAGGGACTGTGATTAAGCAGACGGGAAGGCAGTTCTTTGGCTATGAGAATGGAGAATGGGTGAGACGGGGACTGTCTCTGGGATATTTTTATCCCGATGCCCCGGAATTTGACTGCTA
>JAQSYE010000289.1 GCA_029256305.1 Lacrimispora sp.
GGTATAAAACATCTCAGGCATTCCGCTCCCCTTTGGACCTTCATAACGGATTATCACTGCCTGTCCGGGTTTGATCTTTCCCTGGAGAACTGCGTCCATAGCTTCCTCTTCGCTGTCAAAAGGTTTTGCCTTTAACACGGCCTGATGCATCTCTTTTGCAACCGCACTATGCTTGACAACAGCTCCAAGAGGCGCTAAATTCCCTTTTAAAATGGCAACGGTGCCGTTCGCTCCAATGGGTGTTTCAAAAGATCGGATTACATCAGTCCGTTCAATTCCAATCTCTTTCAGATAGTCGTCACACGTCTCATAAAACCCCCTCTTTTTTAAATCTTCCAGATTCTCACCTACTGACTTTCCAGTCACTGTCATGCACTCTAAGTGAAGCATGGATTTAATTTCCTCCATGATCCTTGGTACCCCTCCTGCATAGTAGAAGTACTGAGCCGGCCATTTCCCTGCAGGGCGGATATCCAGGAGATAATGTGCACTTTTATGGATCCGGTCAAAGGTATCGGCATCAATGGTGAGTCCCAGTTCATGGGCAATGGCAGGAATGTGAAGCAGGGAATTGGTAGAACCGGATATGGCCGCGTGCACCATAATTGCATTTTCAAAAGACTCCATAGTTATCATTTTCCTGGGAGTCAAACCGTTCCTTGCGAGCCATACTGCCTGAGTGCCAGCTTCTTTTGCTTTAATTTTCAGCTCTTTTGAGGTCGCAGGCATAAGTGCCGTTCCAGGCAACATAAGCCCCAGGGCTTCTGCCATAATCTGCATGGTGGAAGCAGTTCCCATAAAAGAACAGGCTCCGCAGGAGGGACAGGCATGATGCTTATACCAGGTAAGCTTCTCCTCAGAGATTTCTCCTCTCTTACACATGGCACTGTACATGCCAATCTGCTCCAGGGTTAAAAGGTCCGGACCTGCATCCATGACACCTCCGGTTATGACAATGGAGGGGATGTTAATTCTTCCAATTCCCATTAAATGGGCCGGTACTGCCTTATCGCAGCTCGCCACGAATACCCCTGCGTCATAAGGAGTTGCATTATTGTGTATCTCAATCATGTTGCAGATCATATCTCTGGATACCAGAGAATAATTTCCTCCGTCATGTCCCTGGCTCATGCCGTCACATGTATCTGTTGCAAAATAACGTGCGCCCCTTCCTCCGGACTCATAGATTCCTACTGCTGCCTGATTCACCAGTTCCAGAAGATGAGCACTTCCTGGATGACTCTCTCCAAAGGTGCTTTCAATTATGATCTGCGGTTTCTCCACGGACCAGCCCATTCCCATCTTTAGTGGGTCCATTTCAGGAGCAATCTTTCTTACCTGCTGACTTTTTAATTCCATTTTATTCACTCCCCTTTTGTTCATAATACGTATGACGTATTTTACATTAAAGTTATCATTTTTCTGGCAAAAAGTCAATATTTGAATTATTTCCAAGTATTTACTTGTGTTATTTAATTTTTAGCCCTAAATTCATACGATGTATTTAGTTGATTTAATGAACAATAAAGCCAAATAATTGAAACAACTATAGTATCTGGAGTAAGCCAGCTCTATGAAATGTTCTATACTTTACTGTATTTTTTTGTTACAATGAAAGGAATCATATACGACAGTAAAGGAGATTCCTGTATGAATATTGATAAATTAATTCCAGCTGACTTTCGGGGTTGTATTTCCATTTACCAGAACGAGAAGATGTTATTTGAGAAAGCATACGGATATGCGGATTTGCCCAATCACGTCCTGAATGATTTGGAAACCAGATTTGCAACAGCTTCTGCAGGAAAGGTATTTGTAGCCATTGGAATCCTGCAGCTGATTGAAAAGGGGCTGCTTCACCTGGGAGATAAAATCGGTTCATTCTTTGATTTTGACTTAGAGCAGATCGACGCGGAAATCACAGTTGAGCAGCTCCTTACCCATACCTCTGGGATACCAGACTATTTCGATGAATCAGTGATGACAGAATATGAAGAATTGTGGTATGACTTCCCAAACTACAGAATACGTTCCAACAAAGACCTGCTGCCGCTTTTTATCCACAAACCCATGATGTATCCAAGAGGCAGCAAATTCCAATATAATAATACTGGTTTTGTGGTGTTAGCAATGATTCTTGAAAAGGTCACCGGAATGGCATTTGACCGTTATCTGGAAGAATCCATCTTTATTCCCTGTAAAATGATACATACCGGATATTATGAACTGGACAGACAGCCCGCTAAATGTGCTTCTAATTATATATTTGATAAAGAAAGAAATGATTACCGCACAAACATATACAGTGTAGATGCAAAAGGAACCGGCGCAGGTGGTGCCTTCACAACAATCGGTGATATCCGTTTATTCTGGAAAAACCTTCTGTCTTATCAACTGCTGTCTCCTTCCATGACGGAAACGATGTTGTCAAATCGCAGCGGAGAAAGCCAGTGTTATGGTTATGGAATCTGGCTGAAGAAAACGGAAAATGACTATAATCCCTATTTCCAGGGCTGTGATCCAGGTGTAAGTTTCAAATCTGCCTTTGATAAAAAAAGTCAGATACTGATAACTATAGTAAGTAATTATGGAGATGACGTCTGGAAACTATGGCGAGAGGTATCGGCCAATCTGGAACATTTCTCCAGTGCGAAAGGCGGCGATTTAAATGAATCCTGAATTCTGGGCTGCACTTGATCAGCTGGCAGGTAATTCTGAAATTGTTATTGACAGACCTAAGGGGTCTATCCATCCAATATATCCTGATTTTAAATACAACGTTGATTATGGGTATTTAAAGAACACAACTTCGATGGATGGACAAGGCATAGACGTCTGGGTTGGGACTGAAAGAAGAAAAAGAAATTATCTTTCATACCCACAACGAAACAGAATATATGAAGGGAATTTTAATCAGACGGGAATCCGAATAATGAGGGGGGTAATTATGAAAGCTGTATCGTAGATCTGGAGGGGAACCAGATAGAGATAACCATCTAATTCCCCCCCAGGGATTTAATCACTCTCCGGTTCAGTGTCAGATGCATATACATGGCGCATCTGGCGCCCTCCGCATCCTTTCTGATAATGCAGTCCGTAATTTCTCTGTGCGTGTCAATGGTCTCCTGTCCAAGTCTGGCATTCGTTAAATCCACAAACAGAGAAATAGACGAGTTAATAACAGGAATCAGCTTTTCCACCACCAGATTGCCGCTGCATGCGGCGATCTGCCGGTGAAAAAGAATATCTGCGTGAGTATGGTCTTCCCCCCGATTAATGAGTTCTTCCACCTGGTCTTTCAAATTTTCCAGTTCTTTTAACTGCTCTGGTTTTGCATTGGAAGCGGCAAGAGCTGCAATCTCCGGTTCCAGCATCAGACGGACACTTAGTAAATCAAGGGCGAGATTGGTTTTATCTTTTAAAAGGGAAAGCCCCAGGGGATCATCTAAAAGTCCCTGGCGTTCAGAAACAAAAGTCCCCGCTCCTCTTCGTATGGTGAGAATCTCTCTGGAAACCAAAATCTTCACAGCTTCTCTGATCGTTCCCCTGCCCACTCCGATTTCTTCGGCAAGCTCAAATTCATTGGGGATTTTTGCGCCTACCTCCAGCCCTTTTTCCACGATATCGTTGAGGATCTGCTCTGCTACCTGTTCAGCCAGAGTTTGTTTTGTTCTGTTCTCCGGTTCGCGACTCATAATCCTCCCCTTTCACAGCGTTAATTTCTGTTTTCGATATCCATTACCATATCAACGCGGCGCTGATGTCTTCCGCCCTCATATTCGGCATCCAGCCATTCTTCTGTGATCATCTTTGCAAGCTCCACGCCTACAACTCTTGCACCAAAGCAAAGAACATTGGAATCATTATGCATTCTGGAAAGTTTTGCTGTATATGGCTCACTGCAGACACAGGCCCTGATTCCTTTCACTTTGTTACAAGCAAGAGAAATACCAACTCCGGTTCCGCAGATTGCAATTCCCAAATCTGCCTTTCCTTCTGTAACTGCACGGCCTACCTTCTCTCCATATTCCGGATAATCGCAGCTCTCCGTGGAATTGGTGCCAAAGTCAATTACTTCATAACCTTTGCTTTCCACAAATTCTTTAATCGCTTCTTTCATCTCTATCGCTGTATGATCATTTCCCATTGCAATTTTCATTGACATTCTCCTGTTTCTATTAAAATAAGTCAGTAATTTATCCGGCATTTAACATAGCATAAATGCCGGATATAATCAAGTTATTCAGTTACTTTGCTATAAAAGGAAACAATTCCGTCCATTCTAGCAGATAAATTGGCAAGAAGTAAATCTACGGTTGTAAGAGCTGCCATAGCTTCTACCACCACGACTGCACGGGGCACTACGATGGGGTCATGGCGGCCTTTGATTTCAATTTCTGTTTCCTCGCCCTGTCGGGTAACCGTCTTTTGAGGCTGTGCAATGGAAGGCGTGGGTTTAAAAGCAGCGCGAAAAACAACTGAGGACCCATCGCTAATTCCTCCCAGTATCCCTCCAGCATGGTTTGTCACCTTCTTTGCTGTGCCGTCTGCAGCCATACAAAAGCCATCATTATTCACAGAACCCAAAGCTCGGGAAGCTAAAAATCCATCCCCGATCTCAAACCCTTTTACAGCGCCTATGGACATAACCGCTTTCGCAAGAGACGCATCGTATTTGTCAAAGACAGGATCTCCAATTCCAGCCGGCACGCCGTCAATGATGCATTCCACCACGCCTCCCACAGAATCCTTTCTTCCCATCATCTCTTCTAAATACTGTTCTGCTAAAAGAGAGGTCTCCTTATCCGGCATATAAAGGCGGTTTTGGTCCCGCTGATTTAGATCAAAGCTTTCTTCTTTTACTTCATACGGCCCCACCGATCTGGTATAAGCCGTCACCGTAATTCCTAAGTTTCTTAAAAAACAGGCAGCTATGGCACCTGCAGCAACTCTGCCGATGGTTTCCCTACCGGAGGAACGCCCGCCTCCCCGGTAATCCCGAAAACCATATTTTTCATCAAAGGTATAATCTGCATGGCCGGGACGGTAAACTTCCATAATATTCCCGTAATCCTTAGAACGCTGGTCTGTATTCCATACAATCATGGAGATCGGAGTTCCGGTTGTCTTTCCCTCAAATACGCCGGATAAAATCTCCACCTGATCCCCTTCGTTTCGCATTGTGGTGAATTTGCTCTGCCCGGGCTTTCTGCGGTCAAGAAAACACTGAATATCCCTTTCTTCCAGCGGAAGGCCGGCAGGACAGCCATCTACCACCACACCGATTCCTTTTCCGTGGGATTCTCCCCATGTTGTGATTCTAAATATTGTACCAAGTGTGGATCCCGCCATAGTTGTCTCTCCTTTTATTTGCTGACTTGTACGATTACACAGCTGTTAGGCTCATTAACCTTTAATTCCTTGCCATTCATAATTAAAAGTCCTTTTTCGTAATCCACCGTAAAGAAGGTAATGCTTCCGGTCTCGTGATTAATGGAAGCGATGTGCTTGTCATCAGGGAATACACAGATATCTTTAGGGTAGCTTCCGCTGATCGGCAGGCAGCATAAATAAGTTAACAGACCTGTCTCGGTATCACGGTCATATACCGTAACCGTATTATCTCCTGCGTTTCCGCAAAACATGTGTTTTTCATCATTGGAAAAGCGAAGGGCACTTGCTGCAGTCAGCTGTGTCAGCGGCATCGGTCCTGTGGTCTTTATGGTCTGGATCTTTTCAATCTTGGGCTGGTGGGTTCCTGTTTCATATGTAAATACATCGATGACATTCTTAAGTTCATGAACCAGATAGAAGAATTTTCCGTTTTTACTGAACCGGAAGCATCTTGGAGCTGATTCTAAGTCGCTTCTTATTGCATCTACTAACAGCATCTCTTCGTCTTTTTCATCGAAATGGTAGATCTTCACCTGATCGATTCCCAGATCAGCGACCATAATAAACTTTCCGTCTGGAGTTCGTCTGGAACAGCTTACATGGGGGCGGAAGTTTCTTTCTGCCACGCTTCCAAGTCCCTTGTGGAATACTCCGGTTACAATTTCGCCGACAGAACCATCTTCGTTTAAACGAAGTACGGTGCATTTTCCATCATGATAACCGGATACAAAAATATATCTGTCATCTTTATCCGTAGATAGATGGCAGCCTCTCATCCCCTTAATATTGGCAGAGTTTAATCTTGTTATGGAACCGTTCTCATGAATACGGAAAGATACCACTCCCTCATCTGCTATAGAATAAAGTGTCTTGCCGTTATTGGAGGCAACAACATAGGAAGCATTGTCTACTTCCACCTCACATCTTGGAATAAAACGGCCCTTTTTCACATCAACATCGTACACAGTGATACCCTTGGCCTGTCCATTGTAGGAATAGGAACCTACATACGCCATATATTTCCCTGTCATAACACTTTTCCTCCTTGAATCTTCCTTGTATAAACTAGAAATATCATATCATAACTTTCCCCGTTTGTTAAGGAAAAACTTCCTTAAAAACTATTGACATACATGGAAAAACAAGTATAATGTATCTTGCTGCGTGTTTATTATTACTAAACTT
>JAQSYE010000290.1 GCA_029256305.1 Lacrimispora sp.
GATCATCTGATTCATGATTCGTTCCACAATCGGGGTATCTCCGATGGGAATTAGTGGCTTCGGGATGATCTTTGTATAGGGGTAAAGCCTGGAACCTTTTCCTCCGGCCATGATGACTACCGGAGTTTTCTTTTTTCTCAAACTCTGTTTTTTATCCGGCTGAAGCTCATTCCAGAAGACAAGTTTAAGGACTTGACCGCTGTCATTTATCACAGGGAGTCCTTCTATCTTCTTTTCCTTCATAATATCGAAAGCTTCAGAGAGTTCCCCTTCTTTTATGACAATGGGAGAGGGGTTCATAATATGGTGCACAGGCATTGACAAATCCTTGTTTTGCAAAATCCACCGCCGGATATCTCCGTCTGTAATAACGCCTGCCAGCTTATCGTCTTTTACAACCAGCAATATTTTTTTCGCAGTCTCATCCAGCTGTCGGATTGCATCTCTGATCGGGATGTCCGGCGCTACAAAGTATTTTTCCACGTCCATGCCAATCCCTCCTTCCGGTTGTCAGCTTTTCATTAAAGCATCTATAACAAAATCCATGTCTGATTCCGTTAAGTTAACACTGCAGGGCAGGTTTACGATTCGATTTTGATAGAAAGGTGCTTTTTCAATATAATAGGTCTGGCAGCTCTGATACATGGCTTGAGTGTGATTCAGTTTCCAGATGGGTCTCGTTTCGATCCCTGCTTCTTTCAGTTGTCTAATAAAAGAATCTCTTTTTAAGGTTTTGTTTTTTAATAAAAGGGAATAGAACCAGTGGTTATTCCTGGCTCTTTCGTTAAAGGGCATGAGTACGGCATCCTGAAATGTATGCAGCGCTTCTCTGTAATAATTATAATTTTGTATCTTGATGCGGATATAATCTTCCAGACATTCTAACTGCCCGACTCCAAGAGCAGCCTGTACATTGGTCATTCGGTAATTGTAACCAATGTGATTGTGGATATAAAGGAGAGCGTCATCCTTTGCCTGAGCCGCCAAATAGGCACATTTTTTCACGTCAGCGGCTTTTTTGGCAGTCACCATTCCGCCGCCGCCGGTTGTGATGATTTTATTGCCGTTAAAGGAATAGGCTCCGAAATCACCCATGGTACCTGCAAATTTTCCCTCATATATCCCGTCTGTATATCTGGTTCCAAGTGCTTCCGTGGCATCTTCAATCAGCTTTAATCCATATTCATCAGCCAGGCGGACGAGGGTTTCCATATCTGCCATATTTCCAAATATATGAACTGCTACGATTGCCGTGATGATCCGTTTGGATTTGTTATTTCTAAGACCAAGAGTGGTTTTTGTGCATTCTTTATTTAAGAAATCTTCCAGTTTCCCGCAATCCATATTCAGGGAATCGTCACAATCCATAAAGACTGGTTCTGCGCCCAGATATTTTACCGGATTTACTGCGGCAATAAAAGTCAGGGCAGGTACGATCACTTCCTGACCTGGTTTTACACCGGAAAGAAGTAATGACAGATGGAGAGCAGCCGTGCCGCTTTGCACCGCAGTTATTTTTTCCACCTTTAAATAGTCAGCCATTTCATGTTCAAACCTGGTTACATAGCTGCCCGAAGCAGAGACCCAGCCGTTTGAAATTGCTTCGTCTACATATTTTTTTTCATTGCCTTTGATAACAGGCACAGATAGCGGTATCATGAGGCGCCTCCTGCAGTTTTTATTAAATGTTATACCGGTCTGTCCGGTAACGGTTTAAATTGTTTTCCATCCAGTGTATGGTTTCTTCCAGACCTTGGGATAACGTATATTGCTGTTTCCATGACGTCAGGGCTTTCAACTTTTTATTTGATCCCAGAAGCCTTGTTACTTCGCTTTTTTCCGGACGCAGTCTTTCATTTTCACAAATGATCTCTGCCTTTGGATTAATCTGACGGATCAGTTCCAGAGCCAGTTCGCCGATTGAAATCTCTGTCTGGCTGGCTATGTTGATTTCTTCCCCTATGGTTTGTTCCGATGATTCGATTTCAATAAAGCCGTTGACGGTATCTTTCACATAATTAAAATCTCTGGTAGGGGTAAGACTCCCCAGATGGATGTCTTCCTTTCCGGCCAGAAGCTGACTGATAATTGTGGGAATCACAGCTCTGGCTGACTGTCTTGGACCATACGTATTAAATGGCCGCACAATTGTAACAGGAAGAGAAAAACTTCTGTAAAATGATTCCGCCAGCCGGTCCGCGCCTATTTTCGTCGCGGAATAAGGGGACTGGGCTTTAAATGGATGGGATTCGTCAATCGGAACGTAGTCGGCACTGCCGTAGACTTCCGAAGTGGAGGTAATTAATACTTTGCCGGTTTCTAAGGCTCTTGCCGCCTGAAGAATGTTTAAAGTTCCTTTTACATTGGTATCCACATAAGAATCGGGAGATTCGTAGCTGTATGGAATGGCAATCAGTGCCGCCAAATGGAAGATGGAATCTATATCGGACACAGCGGATCTTACTCCATTGGGATCTCTGATGTCTCCACTTTGTATTTCGATTTCATCCTTTATATGTTCCGGAAGAGTATCAAGCCAGCCGTAGGTACCAAAGGAGTTATAGTAGACAAATGCTTTTACTTTATATCCCCGGGAGACAAGTTCTTCTGTCAGATGGCTGCCAATAAAACCGTCAGCTCCCGTGACCAGTACCTTTTTCATGATATTCCTCCTCATTCATGATGATTGTCAAAAACCTTTATGCGGTAAGTAACTGTATTGTCCGGGACGGAAAAGCAAAATTCTCCATGCATGTTTGTCTGGGTGTAACCCAGATAGACACCTTCCCAGTCCTCTTCTTTCAGTTCTTCATTAAATACATTAACCATTCGTTCCAGAATGATAATGGCCCCTCTCACAGGAATACGATTTCTGTAGTGGGCCATTCCCTTGATAATTCCATGTGCCATGACAGTTCCCCTTGCTTAACTGGTGAGGACCGGTTCGTAGATTTTGAACTGGTAGTCGATCTGCGGATTCTTTTCTACCACAATAGCAAACTCTCCAAATTGATTGGTCATAACATAGCCCAGATCCTTTTTGTCCAGGGAAGCCACAGCGGTAATCCGGACCACTGCGCCTTCTAAAGCTTCACACCGGTTATTAAAAACGGTTCCAGTCAGCAGTACTTCAGGAAAGCATTCCATGGTAATGACTGCCTGAGCTACATTTCTGTTATTGAAATTCTTTGGTGATATTAAAAGCTCCGTATAGCAGCTCATCAAATATCCTCCTATTTCTCAGTAATTAACGGGGCGAAGACCGAAATCTCATATTTCATATCAGGCCGCGCCACAAGGGAAAAGACATAACGCCCGGCTTCATCTGTAATTGTGTAACCAAGTACAGTTGAAGTGTGATTCACCATATCGATCTGGGTAATTTGTACGGCAGCTCCGGCGCTTGGGGTTTGATTTAGGCAATAAACAGTTCCTTTGATGATTTGAAAGTTGATTCGGCTGAGGTGAAAATCAAAATGATTTTCTCTGCAGGGCAGAAGCCTGGAGCCTCTTATGGTGAAAGAGGAATATTTATGACAGTCCATGGTTTCGTTTCGCCCCCTT